>JALYMS010000400.1 GCA_030773535.1 Actinomycetota bacterium
ATGGAGATGCTGGCCAACATCGACGAGGACACCGTCGACTTCCAGCCCAACTACGACGGCAAGAACCAGGAACCCCTGGTCCTGCCCGGGCGCATCCCCAACCTGCTGATCAACGGCTCCGCCGGCATCGCCGTCGGCATGGCGACGAACATGCCGCCGCACAACCTGCGGGAGGTGGCGGCGGCCGTCTTCTGGGTCCTCGAGCACCCCGATGCCGAGCCCGAGGAAGCGCTCACCGCGTGCATGGAGCGGGTCAAGGGTCCCGACTTCCCGACCCACGGGCTGATCGTCGGCCGCGAGGGCATCGAGGAGGCCTACCGGACCGGCCGGGGCTCGGTGCGCATGCGCGCCGTCGTCACCGTCGAGGAGGACGCCCGGGGACGGGTGCAGCTGGTCTGCACCGAGCTGCCCTACCAGGTCAACCCGGACAACCTGGCCGAGGCGATCGCAGAGGCGGTCAAGGACGGCCGCCTGCAGGGCATCAGCGAGATCGCGGACGAGTCCAGCGACCGCGTCGGCCGCCGGCTGGTCATCACCCTGCGCCGGGACGCCGTCGCCAAGGTCGTGCTGAACAACCTCTACAAGCACACCCAGCTGCAGACGACGTTCGGCTGCAACATGCTCTCCATCGTCGACGGCGTCCCCCGGACGCTGCGTCTGGACGAGCTGATCCGGCTCTACGTCCGGCACCAGATCGAGGTCATCCAGCGGCGGACGCGCTACCGTTTGCGCAAGGCCGAGGAGCGCGCGCACATCCTGCGTGGCTACGCCAAGGCGCTCGACCACCTCGACGACGTCATCACGCTGATCCGCAACAGCGAGTCGGCAGACGCCGCCCGCGGCGGCCTGATGGAGCTCCTGGACATCGACGAGATCCAGGCCACCGCGATCCTGGACATGCAGCTGCGTCGCCTGGCGGCGCTCGAGCGGCAGCGGATCCTCGACGAGCTGGCCGAGATCGAGGCCCGCATCGCCGACCTGCAGGCGATCCTCGACTCCCCCGAGCGTCAGCGGCAGATCATTCACGACGAGCTGGCCGAGATCGTCGAGAAGTACGGCGACGACCGGCGCACCCAGTTCGTCGCCAACGACGGCGACGTCTCGATGGAGGACCTCATCGCAGAGGAGGAGGTCGTCGTCACCATCACCCGCACCGGGTACGCCAAGCGGACCAAGAGCGACCTCTACCGCTCGCAGCGCCGCGGCGGCAAGGGCGTGATGGGCGCGGCCCTGAAGCAGGACGACATCGTCGACCACTTCTTCGTCGGCTCCACGCACGACTGGATCCTGTTCTTCACCAACAAGGGCCGGGTCTACCGCTCAAAGGCCTACGAGCTGCCGGAGGCCAACCGCACGGCGCGCGGGCAGCACGTGGCGAACATCCTGGCGTTCCAGCCCGACGAGAAGATCGCCCAGGTCATGCAGATCAAGGACTACTCGGTCGCCCCCTTCCTCGCCCTGGCCACGGCGCGCGGGCAGGTCAAGAAGACCCGGCTGACCGACTTCGACTCCCCCCGCCAGGGCGGCGTCATCGCCATCAACCTGCGCGACAACGACGAGCTGGTCGGCGCGGTGCTCATCGAGCAGGACCAGGACCTGCTGCTGGTCACCCGCAAGGCGATGTCTATCCGGTTCACCGCCGACGACCTCGCCCTGCGCCCCATGGGGCGGGCGACCGAGGGTGTCCGGGGGATCGCGCTGTCCGACGACGACCGCCTGCTCTCCATGATGGTCGTCCAGGAGGGCGTGGACGTCCTCGTCGCGACCGAGCGGGGCTTCGCCAAGCGCACCGGCATCGAGAACTACCCGAACCAGGGCCGTGGCGGGAAGGGCGTGCTGACCGCCGACCCCAAGGCGCGCAAGGGGGCCCTGGTCGGCGCCCTCGCGGTCACCCTCGGCGACGAGCTCTACGCGATCACGTCCGGTGGCGGCGTCATCCGGACCCCGGTCAACGGTGTGCGGCACAACAAGGACCGCGCGACGATGGGTGTCAAGCTCATGAACTTGCCCGAGGACGTGTCGATCGTGGCGATCGCCCGTACGACGGACAATGACGAGCCCGCAGCCTAGTGTGACCGGCAATGGCAGGTCCGGAACGGGATCTCCGTCGTCATGGACGACGGCCCGCCCCGGAACTGTCCAGCCACGGAACTGACCTACGTCCGGGCGGCCGCACCGGCCACCTCGCGGCCACGGTCTCGAGGGAGCGGCCCAGGCCGCCGGGGAACTGGAGACGCGCATGAGCGACCGGACGCAGGGTTCGGTGCGCACTGACTCCCGGGGCGGCGACACCTCCGGGAACAGCACGCCTGGCGCGGCGGCGCCCGTCACGTCCACCCAGTCGATCCCCGGTGCCAGCACGCCACGCACCGGCGCCCCCGGCACCCAGGGCTCCGGCATCCCCGTCGGCGGAGGTCAGCCGATCACTCCGTCCGCGCCCGTCCCGCCGGTCCCCCCGCCCGCGACCGGCGCCGGCGCACCCGGAGCCGCGGCCGCTGCCGGGGCTCCCGGTACCGGCCGGGGCGGTTCGCGGATGCGCGGCCGGGGTGGACGAGGCCCGCGCCGCGCGCGCCTGCAGCTGCGGCACATCGACATCTGGTCGGCGTTCAAGATCTCGTTCGTTCTCTCGATCGCCATGTTCTTCATCTGGATGGTGGCGGTCGGAGTGCTCTACGGAGTGCTCAGCGGCCTCGGCGTCTTCGACACGCTCAACGACCTGTTCGGCCAGCTGGGCAGTGCTTCCGGGAGCGAGCTCGGTGGCGACGTCGTCACTCCCGGGCTGGTCTTCGGCGGGGCGGCCGTCATCGGGGCGATCAACATCATCCTCATGACCGCCCTGTTCACCGTGGGGACGTTCATCTACAACCTGTGCTCCGACCTCGTCGGCGGCCTGGAGCTCACGCTTTCCGAGCGCGATTGAGCTGTAACACTGCGACCCTCCGGGCCGCACCGCGGCCACGTGCCGTCCCCCAGCGTCGTCGAGCCGTTGCCTCGTGCCTGTGCGGGACCCTTCGGGCCCCACTCGGCCCGACAACTGTGGCTCCGTCCGCGAGCCCACCTCGGCCCCTTGGTCAGGGCGCTTCCTTGCGGCAGGTAGGCTGTTCGCGGTTCACGGGCCTGTAGCTCAGGCGGTTAGAGCGCATCCCTGATAAGGATGAGGCCGGAGGTTCAAGTCCTCCCAGGCCCACCCGTGTGTCGGTTCGTCGGTCGCACCAGCCTCCGGCGCAGGGCGCTGCACCGCTTCGGGAACGTGGTGCAGCGAGAGTTCAGGAGGTACCCGACGTGCTGAAGAAGCTGCTCCTGGCGGCCGCGGCAGCCAGCGCCCTCGCGGCCGTGCGGAAGCGCTCGTCCGGAAAGGTCGAGAACGACCTGTGGCACGAGGCAACCCGTGGCCCCGGCGCCGTCAGCACGCCCACCGCACCCTGAGCCGCGGCTCGCCGCACACCCCGGGGACGTAGCTCAATTGGCAGAGCACCGCCTTTGCAAGGCGGGGGTTAGGGGTTCGATTCCCCTCGTCTCCAC
>JALYMS010000401.1 GCA_030773535.1 Actinomycetota bacterium
GGACGAGCACGCCTTCGAGCAGCTGTGGCGCCGGGTCGGCCTGTCGGTGGACTGGTCCAACGTCTACCGGACGATCTCGGAGTCCTCCCGCGCCACCGCGCAGCGGATGTTCCTGAACAACCTGGCCCGCGGTGAGGCCTACGCGCAGGAGGCGCCGACCCTCTGGGACGTCACCTTCCGCACCGCCGTGGCCCAGGCCGAGCTGGAGGACCGGGAGCGGCCCGGCGCCTACCACCGGATCGCGTTCCACTCCGCCGACGGCCCGGTGTTCATCGAGACCACCCGGCCGGAGCTGCTGCCGGCCTGCGTCGGCCTGGTCGCCCACCCCGACGACGAGCGGTACCAGCCGCTGTTCGGGAAGACGGTCCGGACCCCGCTGTTCCACGTCGAGGTGCCCGTCGTCGCGCACCGCCTCGCCGAGCCGGACAAGGGCTCGGGCATCGCTATGATCTGCACCTTCGGCGACCTGAACGACGTCACCTGGTGGCGGGAGCTGCAGCTGCCCACCCGCCCGATAGTGGGCTGGGACGGCCGGCTGCTGGCCGACCCGCCGCCGGGCGTGCCCGCCTCGCCCTACGACGAGCTCGCCGGCAAGACGGTCTTCAGCGCCCAGCAGCGGATCGTCGAGCTGCTGCGGGAGTCCGGCGACCTGGACGGCGAGCCCAAGCAGATCACCCACCCGGTAAAGTTCTTCGAGAAGGGCGAGCGGCCGCTCGAGATCGTCACGACCCGCCAGTGGTACATCCGAAACGGCGGCCGGGACGCCGATCTGCGGGCGGCGCTCATCCAACGCGGCCGCGAGATCCAGTGGGTGCCCGAGCACATGCGGCACCGCTACGAGAACTGGGTGGATGGGCTCAACGGCGACTGGCTGATCAGCCGGCAGCGCTTCTTCGGGGTGCCGTTCCCGGTCTGGTACCGCCTGGACGACGAGGGCGAGCCGGACTACAGCGATCCCCTGCTCGCGCCCGAGGCGTCGCTGCCGGTCGACCCGTCGTCCGACGTGCCTCCCGGGTTCGACGAGTCGCAGCGCGGGGTGCCGGGCGGGTTCATGGCCGACCCCGACGTCATGGACACCTGGGCGACGTCGTCCCTGTCCCCCCAGGTGGCGTCGGGGTGGGACACCGACCCCGAGCTGTTCGCGCGGGTCTTCCCGATGGACCAGCGGCCGCAGGCGCACGACATCATCCGCACCTGGCTGTTCTCGACCGTCGTCCGCGCGCACTTCGAGCACGGCACCGTGCCGTGGACGCACGCCACCATCTCCGGCTTCGTCGTGGACCCCGACCGCAAGAAGATGTCGAAGTCGAAGGGCAACGCGACCACGCCCATCGACGTCCTGGAGCGCTACGGCACCGACGCCGTCCGCTGGCGGGCCGCCGGCGCCCGACCCGGCGCGGACTCGCCGTTCGACGAGGCGCAGATGAAGGTCGGCCGGCGCCTGGCGATGAAGATCCTGAACGTCGGCAAGTTCGTGCTCGGCCTCGGTGCGGAGTCGGTGGACCTGGCCTCGGCTGCCGACCGGATCACCGAGCCGGTCGACCGCGGGCTGCTGGCGTCGCTGGCGACGGTGGTGGACGACGCGACGGCGGCGTTCCAGGCCTACAACTACACCCGCGCCCTGGAGGCGGCCGAGTCGTTCTTCTGGTCGTTCTGCGACGACTACGTCGAGCTGGTGAAGTCGCGGGCGTACGGCTCGGGCCCGGCCGCCGAGTCGGCCCAGGCGACGTTGGCGTTGGCGCTGTCGGTGCAGCTGCGTCTCTTCGCCCCGGTGGTCCCCTTCGTCGCCGAAGAGGTCTGGTCGTGGTGGCAGACCGGGTCCGTGCACCGCGCCGCCTGGCCCGTCGCGTCGGAGCTGCCCGCGGGAGGCGATCCGGCGGTGGTGTCCGCGGCCGCGGAGGCGCTGGCGGGGGTGCGCAAGGCGAAGTCGGACGCCAAGCAGTCGATGCGGGCCGATGTCGAGTCGGCGACGGTGACCGCGCCGGCCGACCGGGTCGCGCTGGTGGAGGCCGCCCGCACGGACCTGGTCGACGCGGGTCGCATCGCCCGACTGTCGGTCGTCGCCGGAGAGGGCCCACTGTCCGTCGCCGTCGTCCTCGCCCCGCCCCCGGAGTCCTGACCCGCCGCATCACTGTGCGCTGATAGGCAGTTTTTCGCCTGGAACTGCCCATTAGCGCACACTGCGGCCCCCGCGGGCCACGTACGTCGCGAGGATGTCCCGGCGGCACGACTGGGGAGCAGCCGTCATCCGGCCGAACGCGAACCTGAGCGTCTGCCAGCCAACGGTCGCCAGCAGGGCGTCCCGCCGGATGTCCCGCTCGCGCTGCCGTCGGGACCCGTGCCAGGCAGCGCCGTCCATTTCGACAGCCAATTTGACGTCGTCGTAGGCGGCGTCCAGCACGAACACCTCCTCGCCGACGGCGACCCGCCTCTGCTGGACGAACGGCGGCATCCCAGGGGCGCGCAGGACCTGGAGGCAGCCCCAGATCTCCAGTTCGCTCTGGTAGCCGTCGCCGAGCAGCGCGACGAGGCGGGCGAGCTCTCCCCGGCCGGCGAGGCGAGGTTGTCGAGCCAACTCACGCTCCAGGTCGCGGGCCGAGCAGAGCCGACGCCGGACCGTAGAAATGGCCGCGGCACGGACGTCGGTGCGTCGGAGCGGAGCGGGCCTGCCCCAGGTGTCGACGACGGAACGCTCAGCCGAGGTGACGGAGAAGCCGTCGACGCGTCGCCGCTCATCGACGATGCCCGGCGACCGGTGGATGGCCACGCCCCTCGATCCGCGAGCGCTCCTGCTCAGGCCGACTGTCACGTGGACCGGCCCGGGCGGATGCTCGACAAGCTCCCACAGGGCGAGCGCGGTGACGTGGCTCGCCACACCCTCGCGACCTTCGAGCGCTCCCGCCAGCCGGGTGCGCCAGCTCTGGGCCGACGACGGGACGGCGAAGACGCCAGGACGGAGCCGCACGAGGCGGCCGTCGACCAACCAAGTGCCGACCGTTCGTCGGCTCACCCGCCGGAACAGGTCCTCGCCGGTGATCCAGCCGGTCTCGCCGACGACGTCCGCAACATCTCGCGCCACCCGAGCAGGCT
>JALYMS010000402.1 GCA_030773535.1 Actinomycetota bacterium
CGTCCGGACCGCTTCGCGAACCTCGGGACGGTGGCCGTAGACCAGGACGGTGGCCGGTGCGGCGGTGATCGGGGCGTCGCTCACCCCGCCGAGCCTAGTGGCACCGCCCCCGGTCTCCGGGCACGGCCGGGGCAACGGTAAAGAGACGGTCTCGTTACCGCCGGGCCTGCCGCACCCGCGGTCGTGGGGGCCCCCCGGCGATGCCATGATGACCCTCGTGACAGCAGCTCCCGTGGCGAGCAGCGCGTTTGACACCTCGCGCGTGCACTCCCTGACCCGACCGAACATGGTCAGCGTCGGCACGATCATCTGGCTCTCGAGCGAGCTGATGTTCTTCGCCGGGCTCTTCGCCATGTACTTCACCGCGCGGGCCCGGGCCACCGAGGGATGGCCGCCGGAGCCCACCCACCTGAACCTGCCCTACGCCACGGTCTTCACCCTGATCCTGGTGGCGTCGTCGTTCACCTGTCAGTTCGGGGTGTTCGCCGCGGAGCAGGGCAACGTCTACGGCCTCCGGCGCTGGTTCTCCCTCACCTTCGTGATGGGCCTGACCTTCGTGCTCGGGCAGGCGTTCGAGTACGTGGCCCTGGTCGAGGAGGGAACGAGCATCTCCTCGTCGGTCTACGGTTCGGTCTTCTACCTCACGACCGGGTTCCACGGCCTCCACGTGATCGGCGGCCTGGTCGCCTTCGTCTTCCTGTTGATCCGCTCCACGATGGGCCGGTTCACGCCGGCCCAGGCCACTGCGGCGATCGTGGTCTCGTACTACTGGCACTTCGTCGACGTCGTGTGGATCGGGCTCTTCGCCACGATCTACCTGATCCGCTAGGGAACCGGTGTCCATTCCGAATCCGCACTCCGACATCCCGCTCGACGACGCCTCGGGGGCGGCTTCCGCGCAACCCGCCGCACGGGCCCGGGCCCGCCGCCGGTCCAGACAGCGCCGCCGGCTGGGCAACCTCGCAGGTCTCCTGGCCGCTCTGGTGCTGAGCGGTGCGATGTACTCGGTGTTCGCCCCCGCCCAGGCCGCCGAGGAGGGCACCACGGAGTCGGCCGCGGAGGCTGCCGGACGAGAGCTGTACGAGACAAGCTGCATCACCTGCCACGGGGACAACCTCGAGGGGGTGCCCAACCGCGGTCCGTCGCTCATCGGCGTCGGTGAGGCGGCGGTCTACTTCCAGGTGCACACCGGTCGCATGCCGCTCGTCCGGCAGGAGGCCCAGGCGCCCGACAAGCCGGCGATCTTCTCCGACGAGGAGATCGACCAGCTCATGGCCTACGTCCAGGCCAACGGCGGCGGTCCGACCCTGCCTTCGGGGGACCTGCGCGACGGCGACCTCGCCGAGGGCGGCGAGCTCTTCCGGCTCAACTGCGCCTCGTGCCACAACTTCGTCGGCGAGGGTGGCGCGCTCTCCTCGGGCAAGTACGCGCCAAGCCTGGACGACGCGACGGACCTGGAGATCTACGCGGCGCTGCTGACCGGGCCGGAGAACATGCCGGTCTTCGGTGACAACCAGCTCACGCCCGAGGAGAAGCGCTCCATCATCAACTACGTGCAGACCGTCAACGAGCAGCTCGACCCGGGCGGCGCCGGCGTGGGACGGATGGGGCCGGTCGCCGAAGGCCTGGTCATCTGGGTCGTCGGCGTGGCCGCGCTGATGTTCGGGATCTTCTGGATGGGGAGCAAGGCGTGAGTGCGCGCGACACCCGCCCCGGTTCGGCCGGCGGCGCGGACACCCCCGGCCCGCTGCACGGCGGGCCTGACGAGGACTACACGCCCGAGCAGCTCGCGGCCATGAGCCCCGAGGAGCTGGACCGCCTCGGCGCCCGGTACGACGGCGTCGAGATCGTGCACGTCGAGCCCGGGCCCGAGCCCGGCTCGACCATGGAGAAGCGGGCCGTGCGGCAGGTCGGCACCGCGTTCACCCTCGCCGGGGTCTTCGCCTTCGCCTTCGTGTTCGTCTACGTCGGCTCCGGGTGGTTCCTGCCCGACTGGCAGTGGGAGATCACCGAGTTCGGGTGGAGCGCGCTGTTCACCCCGATGCTCGGGCTCTTCATGGGCCTGTCGATGACCATGGTCGGGATCGGCCTGGTGCTCTACACCAAGAAGCTCCTCCCCCACGAGACGGCGGTGCAGGACAAGCACGACGGGTCGCACTTCGACCGCGTCACCACCGGCGCCACGCTCGTCGGCGGCTACCACACCAGCGGGTTGGGCCGGCGCAAGCTGATCACCCGCTCCCTGGCGTTCATGGGCGGCGGGCTGGGTCTGATGCTCCTCATGCCGCTCGGCGGGCTGATCAAAAATCCCAACAAGGGCGACCCGCTCGGGACCACCAACTGGGCCGAGGGTGTGCGCCTCGTCCGCAACGACGGATCCCCGATCCGCCCGGGCGACCAGGAGCCCGGCTCGCTGGAGACGGTCTTCCCGGCGGTCCCCGGTGGGAACCGGCAGGCCGACGCCGCGACCATGCTCATCCGTCTCCGGCCGGAGCAGCTGAACTCGCTGCGCCCCCGCGAGGGTCACGGCGACTTCCGCTACGGCGACTACGTGGCCTACTCCAAGATCTGCACCCACGCGGGGTGCCCGGTGTCGCTGTACGAGCAGGAGACCAGCCGGATCCTCTGTCCGTGCCACCAGTCGATGTTCGACGTCACGCAGGGGGCGAAGCCGGTTTTCGGTCCGGCCACCCGGGCCCTGCCCCAGTTGCCCATCGCTGTTGACGAGGACGGCTTCTTCGTCGCCAGGAGCGACTACATTGAGGCCGTAGGCCCCACTTACTGGAACCGGGAGCGCATCTGATGGCTCGCACCGCCGTGGCGCCAGGCGCTCCGACCACCAAGCTGGGTAAGGCAGCGCTGGAGTTCGACGACCGGTTGATCGTCGCCGGTCCCCTGCGCCGGACGCTCAACAAGGTCTTTCCCGACCACTGGTCGTTCCTGCTCGGTGAGATCGCGCTCTACTCCTTCGTCATCCTGCTGCTGTCGGGCACCTACCTGACGTTCTTCTTCGACGCCTCGATGCGTGAGGTCGTCTACGAGGGGTCCTACGCGCCACTGCGGGGCGTGGAGATGTCGGCGGCCTACGACTCGGCGCTGAACCTGTCCTTCGACGTGCGCGGCGGCCTGTTCATGCGCCAGCTGCACCACTGGGCGGCGCTGCTGTTCGTGGCCTCGATCGTGATCCACCTGCTCCGTATCTTCTTCACCGGCGCCTTCCGCCGGCCGCGGGAGAGCAACTGGCTGATCGGCGTCGTGATGCTGGTGCTGGCGCTGCTCATGGGCGTCACCGGTTACACGCTGCCCGACGACCTGCTGTCCGGCACCGGCCTCCGGATCATCAGCGCGATCCTGCTCTCCATCCCGGTGATCGGGACGTGGGCGCACTTCGCGGTCTTCAACGGGGACTACGTCGGCGAGCAGATCATCGGCCGCTTCTACATCGCGCACGTGCTGCTGATCCCGGCGATCCTCCTGGCGCTGATCGCGGTGCACCTGCTGATCCTCGTCAAGCAGAAGCACACCCAGTTCCCCGGCCCGGGTCGCACCGAGCACAACGTCGTGGGCAACCGCCTCTTCCCCACCTTCGCGGGCAAGGCGACGGGGCTGCTGTTCATCGTCTTCGGCGTGTGCGCGGCCCTCGGCGGACTCGTACAGATCAACCCGGTGTGGCTGTGGGGGCCCTACAACCCGGCCCAGGTGTCCGCGGCGTCCCAGCCGGACTGGTACATCATGTTCCTCGACGGATCGACCCGGATCTTCCCGCCCTGGGACATCAACCTGCCCGGCGACTACACCATCCCGGCGCTCTTCTGGCCGACCGTGGTCATCGCGGGGCTCATGTTCACGGCCCTGGCGCTCTACCCGATGATCGAGCGCAAGATGACCGGCGACACCGCCTCCCACCACCTGCTCCAGCGTCCGCGCGACGTGCCGGTGCGCACCTCCCTGGGCGCCATGGCGCTGACCTTCTACGTGTGGCTCCTGATCGCCGGTGGCAACGACGTCATCGCCGACAAGTTCAACATCAGCCTCAACGCCATGACCTGGGCCGGCCGCATCGGCGTCGTCCTCCTGCCGGCACTGGCGTACGTGCTGACCTACCGCATCTGCCTCGGGCTCCAGCAGCACGACCGCGAGGTGCTCGAGCACGGCATCGAGACCGGCGTCATCCGGCGTCTCCCGCACGGCGAGTTCATCGAGGTGCACCAGCCGCTGGGTCCGGTGGACGCGCACGGGCACGGCACCCTCGCCTACGGCGGTGCACCGGTGCCGAAGCGGATGAACCACGTCGGGGGTGCCCGCCGGGCTATCCGCGGGTTCTTCACTCCCATCGAGGAGCCCGCGCGGGTGGAACTCGAGCAGCGGGCCGAGGGTCGCGGGCTGGCCGACAGCGAGAGCCGCGAGCTCACGTCGTCCGGTCGCCCCTCCGACGGCGGTCGCCCCTCCGACGGCGGCCGCCCCTCCGACGGGGGCCGCCCCCAGGAGCCGCGCGACTGATCCGCAAGTGCACACCAGCAGGGCCCCGGTGGATTCCACCGGGGCCCTCCTGCATGACGGGCCGACACACCACCCCCGGAACCGGCTCGGGCGCTCATGGGCGTCGTCTCGCGTCAGCACCCCCCGCCACCACGCGAAGTTCAGGTGCGTCGAGGCCAGGCCATGGGTGTCGGAGAGCGCGGGTGGCAGCGCTGGACCAGCGTTCGACCGGTCCGGGCTCGGGGTCTCGCGGGGGGAGTCCGGCGGGCATCAGCACCCACAGCAGCAGGTAGACGACGATACCCGACCCGCCGGCGACGGTGAGACCGACGAAGCCGACGCGCCACAGCAGCGAGTCGATCCCGCTGTAGTCCGCCAGACCGCCGCAGACGCCACCCGCCAGCCGGTCGGTACCGCTGCGACGCAAGGCC
>JALYMS010000403.1 GCA_030773535.1 Actinomycetota bacterium
CGGCGCGAGGCTCCCGCACCGGTGACGACCTCGACGACCCGCTGCCCCGGTGAGACGGCAATGAGCACGGCGTCCGAGGGGTTGGGCCCCGAGCGGGCGTGCAGCTCCTCGGCCGTGACCCGGGTATGACGGCCCAGGTCACCGATGTAGACCGTGAAGCGCAGCCCGGTCTCCCGGGAGGACATGGTGAGCGCCTCGTCGAGACGTCCCAGCTCCTGGTAGGTGAAGATCTCCTCCGACTCGTCGCCGATGACCTCGTCGGTCCGGGCCGGTTCGGTCTGCGTCGTCGCCGTGTCGTGCGACGTGGCTTGCAGGGCGCTGGTCATCGCCGGCCTCCCGGTGCGTCGTTGCAGGGCGCGTCAAGGCGAACGTCGAGGTGGGTCACGGTCGGGTCACCAGGTCCCACGCGCGCCGCCGAGCGGCCCGGCGGGCACCGCCCGGGGTGCGATCGCCTTGTGCCCGGATGACCCGGACGCGTCGTGCGACGACCCGGTGGCCTCGCCGTAGATCGACGATCCGATGGCCTGGGTCTGGCCGTCGTGTCCAGGGTTGCCCAGGCCAGGCGCGCCGTGCCCACCGGCCGCCGGACCGTGCTCCGGATGCGGTTCGTACCAGACCGGCGCGTGGTCCCACGGCTGTCCGGGCTTGTAGCGGGTGCGCTTGCGGCCGGGCAGGAAGATCAGCGCCGCGAGCAGCAGCACGAACGCCAACGGGATGCCGGCGAAGACGAGGATGTACTCGACGACGTTCAACACGCCCGTCAACCTACCGGGCCCGGCCCCCGCTCACCGGTCGTCGTCCCACGAGGCCTCCTCCTGAGAAGCTTGGTCCCAAGAAGCGGGGTGGCGGTGCGCCCACGGCCGGGCCTCCTCGAGCTGGGCCGACAGGGCGAGGAGGAGAGCGTCGTCCGCGGGGCGCCCGACGAGCATGGTGCCGATCGGCAACCCGTCGGGCGTCTCGTGCAGCGGCACGCTCACCGCCGGCTGCCCGGTCACGTTGAACAGGGCGGTGAACGCGGCGTAGCGCTTCTGCCGCTCGAAGTCGGCCGCGCCGTCGCCGTCGGCGTCGAACCAGCCCAGCGGCCGGGGCGTCATCGTGCAGACCGGCGCCAGGAGCACGTCGAAGTCCGCCGTCGCCCGGAGGAACCGGCGCGAGAACAGCCGCAGCGCGAGCATCGACTCCATCGCCGCCTGCGCGGACATGGCCAGGCCGCGGCCCCGCAGTTCCCGGGTGAGCGGCCGGAGGTCGCCGGCCCGCTCCGGCGGCACCGGCAGCGTCGTCCCGGACAGTGCCCAGACCTGCTCGAACGACGGCAGCACGTCCGGACCGAGCAGGCCCGCCGGGACGTCGTCCACCCGGTGCCCGAGGTCCTCGAGCAGCCGGGCGGCGTCCTCGAACGCCCCGGCCACCTCCGGCTCCAGTTCGATGCCGGGCACCGGCGACTGCAGGTAGCGGCCGATCCGCAGCGACCCCGGTGCTTGACCGGCCCAGTCGAGGAAGGACTCCCCCGGCGGCAGCGGCGGAGCCCACGCCGGATCGCCGAGCACCGGCCCCGCCATGGCGTCGAGCATCGCGGCGGCGTCCCGGACCGTCCGGGCCAGTGGCCCGTTGGTGCCGAGACCGGTGACGTCACCGCCGTAGGGGGCGTTGCTGACCCGGCCGCGGCTGGGCTTGATGCCGAACAGGCCGTTGACGCTCGCCGGGATGCGGATCGAGCCGCCGCCGTCGCTGCCCTGCGCGAAGGGCACCATCCCGGCCGCCACCGCGACCGCCGCGCCGCCGCTGGACCCGCCGGCCAGGCGGGTGGGGTCCCACGGGCAACGAGCGGGCCCGACGAGGTCGTTGTCGGTGTAGCAGGGGAAACCGAACTCGGGCGTGTTCGTCTTGCCCAGGCTGATGGTGCCGGCGGCCGCCAGCTTGGTGACGACGGCGTCGTCCACGGCCGGGACGAAGTCGGCCAGGACCCGGGAGCCGAACGTCGTCCGGACACCCGCGGTGTTGTTGAGGTCCTTGATCGCCGTCGGGACGCCGAGCAGCGGCGGCAGCTCGCCACCGGTCCGGAGCAGCGCCTCCGCCCGGCGGGCCGCAGCCCGTGCGTGCTCCGGGGTGACGGTGAGAAAGGCCCCGAGCGCCGCGTCCAGGGCGTCGATCCGCCCCAGCGAGTGCTCGACGAGCTCGGACGGGCTCACCTCGCCCGCCCGGACGGCGGCAGCCTGCTCGAGCGCGGTCAGATCGTGCAGCCGGGTCACGGACGGAAAGCTAGTCC
>JALYMS010000404.1 GCA_030773535.1 Actinomycetota bacterium
TCGAAGACGTACCGGCGTCTGGGCGGCGCACCGCGGAAGGCCCTCGACGGGCTGAACCTGCGGGTCGAGTACGGAGGCGTGCACGGCTTCCTGGGGCCCAACGGCTCCGGCAAGACCACCTCGATCCGGGCGCTGCTCGGCCTGGTGTCCACCGACCCCGGCAGCCAGATCCGCCTGCTCGACCGGCCCGTGCCCCAGTCGCTGCCCGAGGTGATCGGTGCCGTCGGGGCGCTGGTCGAGACTCCGCTCTTCTTCCCCGGGTTCTCCGGCCGGCGACATCTCCGCCTGCTCGCCGAGACGGCGGGAATCCCCCGGTCCCGGGTCGAGGAGTGCCTCGAGATGGTCGAGCTGACCGACCGGGCGAACGACCCTTTCAAGATCTACTCGCTCGGGATGAAGCAGCGGCTGGGCATCGCTGCGGCCCTGCTCAAGTCGCCGCCGCTGCTGATCCTGGACGAGCCCAGCAACGGCCTGGACCCGGCCGGCATCCGGGCGGTTCGTGAGCTCGTCCGGCGCCTCGGACGGGACGGGCGCATCACCGTGCTGCTGTCCTCGCACCTGCTCGCGGAGATCCAGCAGGTCTGTGACTCCGTGTCCATCCTCGACCGCGGGCGCTGCGTGGCGTCGGGCCCGGTCTCGCAGGTCCTCGCCGCGGCGTCCTCGGGTGACGTCCGGGTCCGGGTCCCCGACCCCTTCGCCGCCGCCGACGTGCTCGTCACAGCCGGTTTCCAGGTCGTCCCGATCGGGATGCCCGACGGAACCGCGCTGATCGTGCGGGCCGTGGTCACGCCCGGGGAGATCACCCGCCTCCTGGCCGGCCACGGCCACTATGTCGAGGAGCTGACCCGCGTGACCCCGGACCTGGAGAGCGCCTTCCTCGCCATCACCGGGCACCGGGCATGACCGCCGTCCTGCGTGAGCCGGCGCCCGGCCCGGCCGGGCCGCCGGTGCCCGGAGCCGGGAAGGGCAGCCTGCTGCGCGCCGAGCTCCACCGGTTCCGTGCCCGCCGGTTTCTCCAGGTGGTGCTCGGCCTGGCACCGCTCGCCTGGCTGGCCGCCGCGGTCATCGGTTTCAGCTTCTTCGGTGTGCCCACGGAGGCCGACCGGGCGGCCGCCCAGCAGCAGCGCGAGCAGTTCGTGGCGGAGGAGAACGACTACCAGGAGGACTGCCTCGACGAGATGCCCGCGGGCGCGTCGGCCGAGGAGTGGTGCGGCCCTGAGGTCCGCGCGGCGGACTACCCCGTCGAGGACTTCCTCGAGACGGTGCCCTTCCGGTTCGCCTCGGACGGCGACATCGGGGCCATGGCGTTCGCCTTCGGCGCGGCGGTCCTCGCCTTCGTCGCCGGCGCGACGTGGATCGGGGCCGAGTGGTCCTCGCGCTCGCTGGTCGCCCTGCTGTTCTGGGTGCCTCGTCGCCTGCGGGTCATGGGTACCAAGATCGCCGTGCTGGTCCTGGCCGCGGCGCTCTTCGGGCTGCTCGCGCAGGTGTGCTGGCTGGCGCTGGCCGGCCTCCTGCAGGCGGTCGCCGGGGAGGGAGCCGGCGTCACCGGCAGGTTCTGGAACGAGCTCCTCGGCATCCAGGCACGCGGCGTGCTGCTCGTCGTGCTGGCGGCCCTCGGCGGCTTCGGTCTGGCCAATCTGGTCCGCAACACCGGCGCCGCACTGGGCATCGGGTTCGTCTACTTCGCCATCGTCGAACCGGCCGTCGGCATCGTCGCCCCCTCGTCGCAGCCGTGGCTGCTGAGCAACAACGTCATCGCGCTGCTGGTCCCGGGCGGCCACACCGTCTACATGTTCGACTTCTCGGACTATGAGGAGCCGACGGAGTACCTCATCGAGAACCTGCAGGCCGGGCTGGTGCTCGGCATCGCGGTCGCCGCTGTGGCAGCGATCGGTGTGGCGCTCTTCACCCGCCGGGACCTGCACTGAGCCATGACGCCGTCATCCCCGGATGACGTCGCGTCGAGGTGCCGCACTCCGGCTGCGAAGAGCCTCAGCTGCTGGGCCGGCCCTGGGTCGGCACCTCGGCGGCCAGGATCGCTCCCAGGACGCCGTTGACGAAGGCCGGCGAGTCGTCGGTGGACAGCGCCTTGGCCAGCTCCACCGCCTCGTCGATGACCACGGCGTCGGGGACGTCGTCGGCCCAGAGCAGCTCGAACACGGCCATCCGCAGGATGGCCCGGTCGACGTCGGGCAACCGGTCGATCGACCAGTTCGAGGCGTGGTTGTCGATCAGCTCGTCGATGTGGGGGGCATGCTCGGCCACGCCCTCCACCAGCCGCACGGTGTGCTCGGGCACCGGAGGGTTGCCGGTCTCGATCCGGTCGCGGAGCACCGAGAGCCGGTCACCGCCGCGCACGTCGGCCTCGTAAAGGACGTCGACCGCGCGCTTGCGCGCCTTGGACCGTGCGGCCATGTGCAGGTACCGGGACCTCAGTTGACGCGGCCGAGGTACCGGCCGTCGCGGGTGTCGACCTTGAGCTTCTCGCCGGTGGTGATGAACAGCGGCACCGCGATCTGCGCCCCGGTCTCCAGCGTGGCCGGCTTCGTGCCGCCGGTGGAACGGTCGCCCTGCAGACCCGGGTCGGTGTGCTCCACGACGAGCTCCATGGTCACCGGCAGCTCGACGTAGAGCGGCGTGCCGTCGTGCACGGCCACGGTGACCTCGGTGTTCTCGAGGAGGTAGTCCGCTCCCCCGCCGACCGTCTCGGCACCGACGTGGATCTGGTCGTAGGTGTCGCCGTCCATGAAGACGAAGTCGGTGCCGTCCTTGTACAGATAGGTCATCGAGCGCTTGTCGACGTTCGCGGTCTCGACCTTGGTGCCGGCGTTGAAGGTCTTGTCCACCACCTTGCCCGACAGCACGTTCTTCAGCGTCGTCCGGACGAAGGCGCCGCCCTTGCCGGGCTTCACGTGCTGGAAGTCGGTGACGGTCCAGAGCTGGCCGTCCAGGTTGAGGACGATGCCGTTCTTCAGGTCGTTGGTGGTAGCCATCTACAGAACCAGCAGTTCCTTGCTCGTGAGGGTCAACAGTTCGGGCGCGTCGTCGGTGACGATGAGCGTGTCCTCGATGCGGACACCGCCGCGGCCGGGCAGGTACACGCCCGGCTCCACGGTGACGGCCATGCCGGCGGCCAGGGTACCCGCGCCCAGCGGGCCGATCCCCGGCGCCTCGTGGATCTCCAGGCCGACGCCGTGACCCAGGCCGTGGGAGAAGTGCTCGCCGTGGCCCGCGTCAGCGATCACGTCCCGCGACGCGGCGTCGACCGCGACGACCTCGGCGCCCACCGCGAGGGCCGCCCGTCCGGCCGCCTGCGACGTCATGACCAGCTCGTAGATCTCCCGCTGCCAATCGGCCGCGTGCCCCAGGACGACGGTGCGGGTCATGTCGGAGTGGTAGCCGTCGACGGTGGCGCCGAAGTCCAGCTTGAGGAAGTCGCCGTCGCGCAGGACGGTCGGATCCGGGCGGTGGTGCGGGATGGCGGAATTGGCGCCGGCCGCGACGATCGTCTCGAACGACGGCGCCTCAGCGCCCAGGTTCAGCATGCGGGCGTCGAGCTCCCGGCCGATCTGCAGCTCGGTGCGCCCGGGGCGCAGCGCCCCCTCCGCGGCGAGCTCGGCCAACGCCTGGTCGGCGACCGCGCAGGCGCGCCGGAGGAACTCGATCTCGTCCTCGTCCTTGATCGCGCGCAACGCCTCCACCGCCCGCCGGACCGAGGCCAGTTCCGGTACCGCTCCCCCGTCGGCGGAGTCGGCGAGCACCTTCTGCAGCGTGGCGAGCCCGTCGACGGTGACGTCGTGGGACTCGTACCCGAGGCGGCCCACCCCGCGCCGGGCGGCCTCGCGGGCCAGCGCCGGAACGGTGCCGCGATCGACCAGCACCTCCAGGTCGGGTACCTGGGCGGCGGCCTGCGTGGTGTACCGGCCGTCCGTTCCGAAGATGTCCGGCGTGGCCGGCGAGGGATCCGTCCGCAGCAGCAGCGCCCCGTTGGAGCCGGTGAACCCGGTGAGGTAGCGGACGTTGAGCAGGTTGGTCACCAGGACCGCGTCGACGCCCAGCCGAGCGGCGGCCGCCCGCAGCGCGTCCCGTCGTTCCGCCGTCCGGCTCATCTCACGCCCTGCTGGGCGAGCCACCCCAGCGCCAGGATGTAGCCGCTCACGCCGAGCCCCGCTATCACGCCGTCGGCCACGCCGGAGACGTAGGAGTGGTGCCGGAACTCCTCGCGGGCGTGGATGTTGGTGATGTGCACCTCGACCAGCGGGGCGTTCAGCCCTGCCAGCGCGTCCCGGAGCGCCACGGACGTGTGCGACCAGCCGCCCGGGTTGATCAGCACCGGATCGCCGGCGTCGGACGCCGCATGGATCCAGCGCAGCATCTCCCCCTCGTCGTCGGTCTGGCGGACATGGACCTCCACGCCCATCTCGCGCCCCGTCGACTCCACCAGGTCCACGAGCTCCGCGTGGGTGGTGGTGCCGTACTTCTCCGGCTCGCGGAGACCGAGCCGGCCGAGGTTGGGGCCGTTGAGGACCTGGATGGTCATGCGGAGTCCTTCGTCTGGGGTGGGGCGGACTGGGCCGGGCTATCGGGCGACGGCCGCCCAGGCGGCATCGAGCCAGGCCTGGTCCGGATCGGTCAGGATCATCGGCCGTCCCAGTCCGTCGAGGACGACGAACCGCAGCGACGCGCCGCGGGCCTTCTTGTCCATCCGCATCACCGCCTGCAGTCGTTCCCAGTCGCCGGCGTACCGGGTGGGCAGGCCCATGGCGGTGAGCAGGGAGCGGTGCAAGTCGACGTCCCCGCGGGACAGCAGCCCGGCCCGCCCGGCCAGCTCGGCTGCGAACACCATGCCCGTGGCGACCGCCTCGCCGTGCCGCCAGCCGAAGTCCTCGACGCGCTCGATGGCGTGGCCGAGGGTGTGCCCGTAGTTGAGGAACTCGCGGCGGCCGGTGTCGTAGAGGTCCTCTCCCACGGCCTCGGCCTTGACCCGCACGCCGCGCTCGAGGAGGTCCAGGGTGTCTCCCCGGCCCGTCGGGTCGTCGCCGAGCAGGTCGAGGATGGTGCCGTCGGCGATGAACCCGCACTTGACGACCTCGGCCATGCCCGACCGGAACTCCGCCTCGGGCAGCGCCGCGAGGGCGTCGGTGTCGGCGAGTACCGCGACCGGCGGATGGAAGGCACCGACCAGGTTCTTGCCGGCGGCCGTGTCGATGCCGGTCTTGCCCCCCACCGCGGCATCGACCATGCCGAGCACGCTGGTCGGCACCTGGACGATGCGCACACCCCGCAGCCAGGTGGCGGCGACGAACCCGGCGAGGTCGGTCACCGCTCCCCCGCCGAGGCCGACGACCGCGTCGGAGCGGGTCAGGCCCAGGCGGCCGAACTGCTCCCACAGTGCGGCGGCGACCTCGACGGACTTGGCCGCCTCGCCATCGGGGACCACGACGGCCTCGGCGGCGACTCCCGCGGTCTGCAGCGTCTCGACGGCGGCCCCCGCGGCAGCCGCCAACGGCGGGGCGTGCACCACCACAGCTCGCGGCGTGCCGGCGAGCACGATCCCGAGCTCCGCCTGGGCGCCGGGCCCGAGAACGACCTCGTAGGGCCGGTCCCCGCCGACGGGCACGCGCCTCATCGTCCGGCCGGCTTCGCGGGCAGCGCGGCGAGGACCTCGGCGACGACGTCGTCCGGTTCCCGCCCGCCGGTGAATACCCGGACGGTGGCCACCTCGCCGTACAGCGGGGCCCGCGTCTCGAGCATGTGACGGAGCATCGCGCGCGGGTTGACGCCGAGGATGGGCCGGTCGCGGGAGAGCCCGACCCGCTTCGCGGCCGAAGCCAGGTCGACGTCGAGCCAGACGACCGTTCCGCCGTGCTCGACCAAGAGCTTCCGAGTGGCCGCGCTGGTCACCGCTCCCCCACCGAGGGCGAGTACGCCGTCGTGCGCGGTCAACGCGCGGGCGACGGCCGCCTCCTCCAGTGCGCGGAAGTGCGGCTCGCCCCGGCTCACGAACAGGTCGGCGACGGAGCTGCCCGTCTCGGCCTCGACGTCGGCATCGGTGTCCCGGAACGCGATCCCGAGCGCCCGCGCGACCGCCGTCCCCACGGTCGTCTTCCCGGATGCCGGCGGCCCGACCAGGACCAGCACTGGAGTGCTCACCGGATGGGCAGCGCGTCGAGGTAGGACCGCACGTTTCGGCGGGTCTCGGGCACCGAGTCGCCACCGAACTTCTCCAGCACCGCGTCGGCGAGCACGAGAGCGACCATCGCCTCCATCACGACGCTCCCGCGCGGAACGGCGCAGGCGTCGCTGCGCTGGTTGATGGCGACCGCGGCCTCGCCGGTGGCGACGTCGACCGTGGCCAGCGCCCGGGGAACGGTGGAGATTGGCTTCATCGCCGCCCGCACCCGCAGCACCTCGCCCGTGCTCATCCCGCCCTCGATGCCGCCCGCACGGGCGGTGACGCGCGAGATCCGGCCGTCGTCGGCCCGGACGATCTCGTCGTGGGCGACCGAGCCCCGGCGGCGGGCGGTCTCCAGCCCGTCACCGACCTCCACGGCCTTCACCGACTGCACCCCCATCAGGGCCCCGGCCAGACGGGCGTCGAGCCGGCGGTCCCAGTGCACGTGGCTGCCCAGGCCGGGCGGCAGGCCGTGCACGACCACCTCGATGACGCCGCCGAGGGTGTCGCCGTTCTTCCGCACGTCGTCGATCTCGGCGACCATCTGCTCGCTCGTGGCCGGATCGGCGCAGCGAACGGGATCCGCATCGATGCGCGCGTTGTCGAGCGGGCCGGGGACCACCCCGCCGGGCGCCGTGACCGGGCCGATGGCGACCACGTGGCTGACCACCTCGGCGCCGACCGTCTGCCGGAGGAACGCCGTCGCGATCGCGCCTAGGGCGACCCGGGCCGCGGTCTCGCGGGCGCTGGCGCGTTCCAGCACCGGCCGGGCGTCGTCGAAGCCGTACTTCTGCATCCCGGCGAGGTCCGCGTGCCCCGGGCGCGGGCGGGTGAGGGGGGCGTTGCGGGCCTGTCCGGCGAGCACCTCGGGGTCGACCGGGTCGGCCGACATCACCGTCGTCCACTTGGGCCACTCGGTGTTGCCCACCTGGACGGCAATCGGGCCGCCCTGCGTGCGGCCGTGACGCACGCCGCCGGTCAGGGTGACCTCGTCCTGCTCGAAGGACATCCGCGCACCCCGGCCGTGGCCCAGCCGGCGCCGGGCCAACGCGGCGTCGAGGTCCGCGGTCCGCACCTCGACACCGGCCGGCAGCCCCTCGAGGATCGCGGTGAGCTGCTGACCGTGGGACTCACCTGCGGTCAGCCAGCGCAACATGAACGCGATTCTGCCAGGCGGGCAGGAGCGGCTTCCCGACCGCCGGGGAGGGGGCCCTGGGTGCCCGGCTCAACCGAGCGCGGAGGACCCGCGCAACGCCAGGGCCAGGACCGCCCCGGCGAGCAGCGGCGGCCCGAACGGCAGCGCCGTCCGCCACCCGGCCCGGCGGCCGGCGACGAGCAGGAGGGAGACCGCACCGCCGGCGACCAGGCCGAGGAAGACCCCGGCGAGCAGGACGCCCCACCCGGCCCAGCCCAGCACCAGGCCGAGCAGCCCGAGCAGCTTGACGTCCCCGAATCCCAGCCCCTCCGGCGAGAGGGCCGCGGCGGCGGCTCCTCCCGTGAAGGCAACCGCCGACGCCGCCAGCGCACGCAGCAGCGGCCCCTCCGCCCCGAGCACGGCGGCGTCGAGGGCGAAGGCGACGACGCACACGGCATAGGCGGGATAGCTCACCCGATCGGGGAGCCGGTGCGCGAGCAGGTCCACCGAGCCGAGCACGACCGCGGCGCCGGCCGCCCAGGCGAAGGCGAGCGCCGCCGGCCGCATACCGCTGAACAGCAGCCCACCGGCGAGCATCGCGGCCAGCAGGAGCACCGTGACCCCCACCCGGAGCGGGGTGGGCCGGGCCGCGGCGTCCCGCGTGGCCAGGCGCACGGCGACGCCGGCCAGCCACGGGCCGAGCACCCCGGCAGCGACCAGGGCGCACAGGACGGCGACCCACAGCGCGAACCCGGAACCGGTTCCGGGCTCGACGACGTCCATTTATTGGCGGAGGGTCAGGGGAGGCCGACGGCGGAGTCGAGGGCCGCCCGCATCTCGGCGATCGGCGCGGGACGACCCGTCATCAGCTCGACCTGGGCCGTCGCCTGCCAGAACAGGACGTCCAGTCCGCCGGCCACGACGCCGCCCGCGTCGGTGACCCGCTGCGCCAGCGGCGTGGGCCACGGCGCGTAGAGGACGTCGAGGACGGTCTGACCGGCACGCCAGGGCAGGGCCGCGACATCGGCCTGGGCGCCGACGGGAACCGTGCTCACCACCAGCGGCGCATCGAGGACGGCCTCGGCCAGCCGCGACACGGTGACCGGGACGCCCAGCGCGTCGAGCACCCGCCTCAGGTCCGACGCGCGGGCCGGATCCCGGACGACGACCTCCACCTGCCGTGCACCCAGCGACGACAGGGCCACGGCCGCCGCAGCCGCCGTCCCCCCTGCTCCCACGATCGCCGCCGAGCCGATCTCGTCGACGCCGGCGAGCTTGAGCGCCATCCCGACGCCGATGACATCGGTGTTCTCGGCCCGCCAGCCCGAATCGGTGCGCACCAGCGTGTTCGCCGCGTGCAGCAGCCGCGGCAGCGGCTCGACCACGTCGGCGACGTCCACCGCCGCCTGCTTGCACGGCATCGTCACCGAGAAGCCACGCCACTCCGGGCCCAGGCCGGCCAGCAGCACCGGAAGGTCCTCGGCGCCGATGTCGAGGGCGTCGTAGGTCCAGTCGTCCAGCCCGAGGGCCGCATACGCGGTCCGGTGCAGCAGCGGGGAGAGCGAGTGACTGACCGGCCGTCCCAGGACGGCCGCCCTGCTCACCCCGTCAGCCACCACAGCCGAGGCCGGCCTCCGCGCAACGCTGCCGGGCAGCCTGGAACTCGGCGTAGTCACCGGTGAAGAAGTGCTTCCCGTCGGCGGACGTCAGGACGTAGTACAGCAGGGCCCCGGTGCTGGGGGCGAGGGCCGCCTCCAGGCTTGCCTCGCCGGGAGCGCTGATCGGCGTGGGCGGCAGACCGGGACGCGTGCGGGTGTTGTAGGGGCTGTCGGTCTGCAGATCTGTAACGGTGAGCTCGTTCCCGCTCTTGTTCAATCCGTAGGCCAGCGTGGCGTCGATGCCCAGGGCGATGCCGCGGTCGAGCCGGTTGTAGATCACCTGGCCGACGTCGGGACGCTCGGTGTCCAGTCGGGTCTCCGACTCGACCATCGAGGCGACCGTGACCACCTCGTACGGCGAGCGGCCCAGGGCCGCCGCCCGCTGCTCCACCTGCAATCGCCCGGCGACCTCGGTGAACTTCGCCACCATCTCCCCGAGCATTTCGGTTGGGGTGGTGTCGGGCTCGAAGTCGTAGGTGGCCGGGAAGAGGAACCCTTCGAGCTGGCCGTTGGCGTAGGCAGGCACGCCCAGGGCAGTCGGGTCCGCGGCCGCCGCCTGAAACTCCGCCTCCGGGATGCCGGTGGCCTCCGCGAGTCGAGCCAGGGTCCGCTGGACCGTGAGGCCCTCGGGGAGCGTGACGCGGGAGAGCTGGCGGGCTGCCGGGTCGAGCATCAGGTCCAGAGCGGCCTGGCCGCTCATCTGCTGCCGGAGCCCGTAGACGCCCGGCTGGATGCCGACGGAGTCGGCGTCGGCCTCGGCCGCGGTGATGAAGGGGCCGGTCGAGGCGATGACACCGGCGTCGACGAGGGTTCGGGCGATGTCGCTGAGCGTGTCGCCGTCCTGGACGCGGATCTCGACCGTTCCGGTCCCCTGGCCCGTGTAGTCGCGCGGGGTCGGGTCGATCAGCGTCAGCAGCTGCTGCCCCCCGAGGACGATGCCCGCGACGAGCCCGGCCAGGGCGAGGAGCGAGAGGAGGACGGCGATCGGACGCCGGCGCCGGGCCCGCCCGCTGCGCGGGTCGTAGGGCTTAACCGGGATGTCCTCACCGAAGTGCTCGTCGTGGACGAGGCCGTCGGCATCGAGCACCTCGTGCTCGAGGTCGCGATCGGGATCGTCGTGCAGCAGGTCGTGCTCGTGGCCGTACTCGAGGTGCTCGACGTCGTGGTCCGGGTCGTGACCCTGCGCCGCGAAGGCGTCCGTGGCGTACGCGTCGGTCCCCGGGGCGTCGACCGCGTCCTGCTGTGCCTGCCGCGCCGCCTCGGCCTCACGACGTGCCCGGCGTCCGCGACGACGCGGCGCCTCCTCCGAAACGTGCGCCCCGATGACGTCGAGCCCTCCGGTCCGGTCCTCCCAGGCACGCGGGTCGACGACGTAAGCCTCGGTCTCGTCGTCCGACGGCTCGTCGACCCGATCGCGGGGCGCATCCCGTTCGTCGACCGCCGGTGGCCCGCCCGCGACGAGTGGCTGTGCCACCGTCTCGGCGTCGTCCACCGGCGCTCCCGACCGGGAGCGCAGCCGGTCCCAGACGCCCGGGGGCATGGGCGGGAGCGGGCCCGACGGGTGACGGGACGTGTCCGGGTCGTTCAGGGGGCCCCAGCCACCTCCGTCGGGCGGGTCCTCCCGGCTGTGCCGTGCGGCGGTCAGCGGGGCGCCGAGGTCGTTGCTGTCCCCGTAGCCCCACCACTCGGGCTGGACGAGGGGACCGGTCGCGTCGGGACGTCGGTCCAGGAGGCGGGAGACGTGACGAGAGGTTCCGGAAGAGTCACCGACGGCGTCGAAGCCACGCCCGGCCGTCTCCGTCGTCCAGGACGCTGGCTGGTAGCGGTTGGGCCCGTAGCGCGCGGGCGCGAAACCGGGGGTGCCCCGTCCGACGCCGTCGGCAGGCACCTCGAAGCCGGCTGGAAAGGGGCTGTCCGGGAAGCCGGACGGCGAATGTCGGCCTTCCCGCGATCCACCGGTCTCTGTCACGAATCCTCCTCGCTGGCGCGCGCCGGCGCTGCGCCCGGCGGCGCTGCTGTCGTGCAGCCTTCCGCCGAACCGGTCACGAACGGGCCGGACGGCTGTCCAGGAATTGCTGCAGGATCACCACGGCGGCCGCCTGGTCGATCACCGAACGCTGCTGACGGCTGTCGATGCCGCCCTCGCGCAGGTGCCCGGCTGCGGTCACGGTGGAGAGCCTCTCGTCGATCAGGTACACCGGCACATCCGCTATGCGACCGGCTAGTGCCTCAGAGTAGGCAGAGGCGTCCCGGGCCGACGCGCCCGACGCACCCGAGAGATGCCTCGGCTCTCCCACCACCACCTCTGCCACCTCGTGTTCCACGACCAGTGCGGCCAACCGGTCCAGGTCTGAGCCGTTCTTCGCCCGGCGCAGGGTCTCCAGGGGGCTGGCGATCGTGCCGGTGGGGTCGGAGAGCGCCACCCCGACGCGCACCGTGCCCACGTCGACACCGAGCACCCGGCCGGTCCGGCGCGACGACGGGTTCCGCGGCGGCACCTTCAGGTGCTCGGGCCAGCCACCGCTGAGATCGATCTCGCTCGTCTCGTGGGACACCGGCGGAGGGAATCCCCTGCCGAGGTCGAGCTCGGTGGTCGGGTGGTACGCCGGCTGGGCGGGTGAGGCAGGTCGTTGCCGGGCCGGCGGCACGGCCGGCAGCTCGCGCCGCCGTTCGGGGCCGGTGTCCTCGGGGTCGTACTCGTTCGGTCCAGGCACGTTGGTCTACCTCCCGATGGCGGTCGCGACCGCCTGCTCGCCGGCCTGCAACGCCGCGGGGATCCCCGCGGGGTCGGTCCCGCCACCCTGAGCGACGTCGGCCTTGCCGCCGCCCCGGCCAGCGACCGCTGGGCCGGCGGCCCGGAGCAGGTCATTGGCCGACAGTCCGCGCTCGATCGCGGCCCGGTTCAGTGCTGCCACCAGTGCCACCTTGCCACCGGACTCCGACGCCAGCAGCACAGCAGCGGGGACGGCGTCCGGCAGCCGGCCCCGCACGTCGAGCGCGAGCATCCTCAGGTCACCCCCGCCAAGGCCGGCGGGCGAGCCGCTGACGACCGTGATTCCGCCGACGTCGTGCGCGGAGGCCGCCAGCGAGCCGGCCGCGGCGAGGTTCTGCTGGGCGCGCAGCTCGGCCAGCTCCCGGTCGGCCTCGCGGAGCCGGGACAGCATCCCGCTCACCCGCTCGACCAGCCCGTCCTGCGGCGCCTTCAGCAGGTCGGCGAGCTGGCGCAGCAGGTCGCGCTCGCGGGCCAGATACCGGAACCCCTCGAGCCCGACGACCGCCTCCACCCGGCGCGAGCCCGACCCGACGGAGGACTCCCCGGTCAGCGCCAGCGTGCCGATCTGGGCACTGCCGCGGACGTGGGTGCCACCGCACAGCTCCCGCGACCAGGGCCCGCCGATCTCCACCACGCGCACCTGCTCGCCGTAGGTCTCGCCGAACAGGGCCAGGGCCCCGAAGGCCTGCGCCTCGGGCAGCGTCATGTAGGACGCGGTGACCTTGTGGTCGGCCCGCACCGCGGCGTTGGCGACGTCCTCGATGTCGCTGCGCTGGGCGGAGCTGAGCGAGCCCTGCCAGGCGAAGTCCAGCCGCAGGTAGCCCGGCCGGTTGTACGACCCCGACTGGAGCGCCTGCGGGCCGAGGACCTGACGCAGCGCCGCATGCACGACGTGCGTGCCGGAATGCGCCTGGCAAGCCGACAGCCGCCACTCGTAGTCGACCTCTGCGGTCAGCTCCGCACCCGGGCGGAGCTCGCCGTCCAGGATGCGGACCTGGTGGGCCACCAGGCCCTTGACCGGCCGCTGCACGTCGAGCACCTCGGCCCGGCCGCCGTCCCAGGTGAGGACGCCGGCGTCGGCGACCTGCCCCCCGGACTCGGCGTAGAACGGCGTCCGGTCCAGCACGACCCGGGTGATCTCGCCGGCGCGGGCCACGGTCGGCGCGTCCTCGTCCCCGGCCAGCTCGGACACCAGCGCCAGCACGCGCGAGTCCGTGCGCAGCGTGTCGTAGGCCTGCCAGTCGGTGGGGCCGTGGTCGGCCAGCAGCCGGCGGTAGGCCAGCACGTCGACGGCCCCCGTGCGCTTGGCGCGGGAGTCGGCGCGGGCCCGGTCGCGCTGCTGCTTCATCAGGGCCCGGAAGCCCTCCTCGTCGACGGTCACGCCCTGCTCGGCGGCCATCTCCAGGGTCACGTCGATCGGGAAGCCGAACGTGTCGTGCAGGCTGAAGGCCTGGTCGCCGGAGAGCGCCGGCGTACCGGCCTGCTTGGCCTTGGCGACGGCGGTGTCGAACAGCGTCGTCCCGGCCGAGAGGGTGCGGCGGAAGGCCTCCTCCTCGGCGTAGGCCACCGACGAGATCCGGGCGAAGTCCGTGGCGAGTTCGGGATAGCTGGCACTCATCGCGTCGCGGGAGACGGGCAGCAGCTCGGGCAGGGTCGCTTCGTCGACGCCGAGCAGCTTCATCGAGCGGACGGCGCGGCGCAGCAGCCGGCGCAGGATGTACCCCCGGCCCTCGTTGCCGGGCGTCACGCCGTCCCCGATGAGCATCAGCCCGCTGCGCACGTGGTCGGCGACGACCCGCAGCCGGACGTCTGACTCCGTCTCGCGCCCGTAGGTGACCCCCGCCAGCTCGGCGGCGCGGCGCAGGACCGGTGAGACCTCGTCGATCTCGTACATGTTGTCGACGCCCTGCAGCAGGTAGGCCACCCGCTCCAGGCCCATGCCGGTGTCGATGTTCTTCTTCGGCAGCTCGCCGAGGATCGGGAAGTCCTTGCCCTCCCCCGCCCCGCGCTCGTACTGCATGAAGACCAGGTTCCAGATCTCCAGGAAGCGGTCCCCGGCGACATCGACGGCCGGGCCGCCGTCCGGGCCGAACTGCGGGCCGCGGTCGTAGTGGATCTCCGAGCAGGGGCCGGCCGGACCCGGGGCGCCGGTGGACCAGTAGTTCTCCTCCATGCCCAGCCGCTGGATGCGCTCCTTGGGCACGCCGACGACGCGGTGCCAGGCCTCGAACGCCTCCTCGTCGTCGAGGTAGACGGTGGGCCAGATGCGGTCGGGGTCGAAGCCGAGGCCGCCGTCCTCGACGCGCCCGGTGACCAGCTCCCAGGCGTAGGCGATCGCACCCTCCTTGAAGTAGTCGCCGAAGGAGAAGTTGCCGTTCATCTGGAAGAAGGTGCCGTGCCGGGTGGTCTTGCCCACCTCCTCGATGTCAAGGGTGCGGACGCACTTCTGCACGCTGGTCGCCCGCGAATAGGGCGCGGGCTCCCGGCCGGTCAGGTACGGGATGAACGGCACCATGCCGGCCACCGTGAACAGCAGGGAGGGATCGGGGGAGATCAGCGAGGCACTGGGGACGACGGTGTGCCCGAGCTGGGCGAAGTACTCGAGGAAGCGGCGGCGGATCTCGGCAGTCTGCATCGGGTTCTACTCAGTTCTGCGGGGCCGGCGCCGGAGCGGTTCGCTCGGTACCTCCGGCCGGGGGTCGGTTGTGGGCGGCGTCGTCAGGCGGAGTGTGCGCCGCGCCTACCGGGAAGCTCCACGTCCTCCATCGCGGGCAGCGGGGCATCCAGGCCGGTGCCGGCCCGCAGCTCCGACTCGCGTGCGGCCGCGGCGGCCCGCACGTCGGCGCCGAAGTCCCCGATCGCCTCGGCGAGGTCGCGCAGACCCTCGGCGATCGAGGCCCCGATCCCGGCGGGGGTCATCTTCTCGGCCGCGCGGCTGAGCTTGCGCACGACGAGCGCACCGATGGTGATGCCCATGGCCAGCCAGAACAGGCGACGCATCAGAGAGCCCTCCGCTCGGCACGACGGGTCCGCCGGGCCTCCTTGTCACGGGCTGCGGCGTCGGCGATCGCCTGCCCCTCGCGCCGCTTCTTCGTCGCGGAGCGCACCCCGTAGCTGAAGGCGGCGACCTTGATCAGCGGGCTGCCCAGCGTCGCGGCGACGACGCTGCTCAGCGCGGCGACGTTGCTCGAGACGTTGGCGGCGTTGCCGGTGATGTCGTCCACGCGCTCGAGGTTGCTGTTCACGTGCGCGACGGTCGTGCTCGCCTGACCGAGGATCGGGGCGCTCTGCTCACGTACTTGACGGATGGTCAGCGTCGTCTCGTCGAGCGTGCGCCCGAGCTTGAGCAGGGGGATGGCGAGCAGCACCACCAGAAGCACGAAGGCCAGGGCGGCGATCAGTCCGGCCCACTCTCCTGCGGACACGCGGGGTCTCCTGTTCCTCGTCGTTTCGCGACGTTCTCACGCAGCGGGCGGGCGTGGCCCGGCGTGGTCACAGTAGTCGCGGGCCTGGTCGGGGTCCGCCGGTCGGGGGGCCGGTCAGCGGGGGCGTCGGACGATCGCCCGGAGCTTGGCCAGACGCTCGGCCAGCCGGGCCTCCGCACCCCGCCCGGTCGGCCGGTAGTAGTCCTTGCCGACGAGCGCGTCGGGCGGGTACTGCTGGGGGACGACGCCGTCGGGATGCGCGTGCGGGTAGTCGTAGGTCCTGCCGTGTCCGAGCTTCTTGGCGCCCCCGTAGTGCGCGTCGCGCAGCCCCGGCGGCACCGGCCCGGCCAGCCCGGCGCGCACGTCGGCCACGGACTCCCCCATGGCCACCGTGACGGCGTTGGACTTAGGCGCCGTGGCCAGGTGCACGACCGCCTGCGCCAGCGGGAAGTGCCCCTCGGGCATGCCGATGAAGGCCACGGCGTCGGCTGCGGCGACCGCGGTCAGGAGCGCCGTCGGATCGGCCATGCCGATGTCCTCGCTGGCCGAGATGACCAGGCGGCGGGCGATGAAGCGCGGGTCCTCGCCCGCCTCGACCATCCGGGCCAGGTAGTGCAGCGCGGCGTCCACGTCACTGCCGCGGATCGACTTGATCAGGGCGCTGGCGACGTCGTAGTGCTGATCTCCCTGCCGGTCGTAGCGCACGGCCGCCTGTGCGACGGCGGTCTCCAGGGTGGCCAGGTCGATCTCGGTGGCGCCGGCCGCCTGCGCGGCGCCGGCGCCCGACTCCAGAGCGGTCAGCGCTTTGCGCGCATCCCCGCCGGAGACCCGGACCAGGTGCTCCTGCGCCTCGTCGGTGAGGGTGACGGCGCCGCGGAGCCCGCGCTGGCTGGTGAGGGCCCGGCGCAGCACGGCGCGGACGTCGTCGTCGGCGAGGGGTTGCAGGGCCAGGACCAGGGAGCGGGACAGCAGGGGGCTCACGACGGAGAAGAACGGGTTCTCGGTGGTCGCGGCGATCAGGCTGACGATGCGGTCCTCGACCGCGCTGAGCAGGCTGTCCTGCTGCGTCTTGGAGAACCGGTGTACCTCGTCGATGAACAGCACGGTGCGCCGCCCGGCGAAGGTGAGCTCCCGCTTCGCCGCGGTGATGACCGCCCGCACCTCCTTGACGCCCGAGTCCAGCGCCGAGAGCTGGACGAACTGCCGCCTGGTGGCCAGGGAGATGACGTGGGCGAGCGTCGTCTTGCCGGTGCCAGGGGGGCCGTAGAGCACCAGCGACATCGGCTCGTCGGACTCCACCAGCCGGCGCAGCGGCGCCCGGGGGCCGAGCAGGTGCTGCTGGCCGACGACCTCGTCGAGCGCGCGCGGCCGCATCCGGACGGCGAGCGGCGCGCCCGGGTCGTCGCCCGACCGCACGCCTTCCGCCGGGTCGTCGAACAGCGAACTCACGCGTGGAACGCTACCTGCGGGGCACGACCTTCCAGGTCCGTCGACTCCTGGAGGCCACCCGTGCAGCAGCGCAGCATCGGCAACGACACCGTCGGCCGCGTACCGGTCGGCGCGATCGGACTCGGGGCCATGCCGCTGTCGACGAAGGAGGATCGCCCCTCGCCCGCCGACGCCGAGGCGACGGTGCACGCGGCGCTCGACGCCGGGGTCACCCTGATCGACACCGCCGACGCCTACTCGCGCGACGAGTCGGAGTTCGGCCACAACGAGGAGCTGGTGGCCGGCGCCCTGCGCTCGTACGGGGCGGCCGACGTCATCGTGGCGACCAAGGGCGGGCACACCCGCCGCGGTACGGAGTGGGACCTGGACGGGTCACCGTCCTATCTGCGGCGCGCGTGCGAGGCGTCGTTGCGGCGGCTCGGCGTCGAGGCGATCGGGCTCTACCAGTTCCACCGGCCGGATCCGGCCACGCCGTGGGAGGAGTCGATGGGGGCCCTGCGCTCCCTGTTCGACGACGGGCTGGTTCGGATGGTCGGCATCTCCAACGCGGACATCCCGCAGATCGACGCGGCCCGGTCGATCCTCGACCCGGCGCTGGTCAGCGTGCAGAACCAGTTCTCCCCCGGCTGGCGCTCCTCGGCGGACGAACTGGCCCACTGCGCAGAGCTCGGCCTGGCGTGGCTGCCCTGGAGCCCGTTCGGCGGCGTCTCCGCGGCGGGCTCGCTGGACGCAACCGCCCCCGCGTTCGCGGAGGTGGCCGAGGAGCTCGGCGTCTCGGTGTACCGGGTGGCTCTCGCCTGGCACCTGGCGCAGGCCGACGTCGTGCTCCCCATCCCCGGCGCCTCACGGGCGGACTCCATCGTGGACTCCGCCGCCGCCGCCGACCTCGAGCTCACCGCTGACCAGCTCGCCCGCCTGACCGCTTCCTGATCGACCCTCCCCGAGTTGATCATCGTCCGCGCGCACCATGACGCGCGGTTCGTCGGCGCGTCATCGCGCAGGCAGGCGATGATCAACCGACGGGGATGTCCACAGGGCCGAGGCGCATACACAGATGCGGGCGGGTGTGCCTCGAACGCGAGGTTCGGACCGACCGTGCAGGTATGGACTCGATTCGTCTGGACCCGCAGTACACGTGGCGCGGTGCACGGCGATCGGGGGTGTCCCGTCAGCAGATCGCTGAGGACGGCGTCGCGTTGGCCCGCGGCCTCTACATCTCGCGATCGGTGGATCCCGATCTGCTGACCCGTTGCCGCGCGTGGGCACTCGTGCTGCCGGAGGACGCAGCGTTCAACCACGCCACAGCCGGTGAACTGCTCGGCGCGCCGGTCGCCCCGTCCCCGGTACCTCACGTCGCGCTCACCCCGCGCCGGGTCCTCCCGCAGTGGACCGGTCTGGCCGTGCACGGTCGCCGGCTGCAACCGCAGGACGTCATGCTGCATCACGGCCTGAGCATCACGTCGGGCGCGCAGACGTTCCTCGACCTGGCCCCGTCGACGTGGCCCGGCGACCTCGTCGCAATCGGGGACTCGCTACTGCGCGGGGGGCATATGACGGTGGACACCTTGACCGAACGCCTGGCTCGCGCGGACCGCGTGCGGGGCGTCGTCCGGGCACGGGCGTGCGCGCCGTTGCTGTCCGGGAAGGCCATGTCGCGCCCGGAGAGCCTCATCCGCTATTGGGTCGCCACATCCGACCTACCGTCGCCGCGGGCGCAGATACCGGTCCACGACCGCTGGGGCGTCGTACGGGCTCACGCAGACCTCGGTTTCGAGCAGTGGAAGGTTGCGCTCGAGTACGAAGGGCGCCAGCACGCGGACGACGACCAGTTCGGCCGCGACATCGACCGGTACTCGCTCATGGCGGCCGACGGGTGGGTGACCCTGCGGTTCGCCAAGCGGCAGCTGATCCGAGCGGTCATCCTCGACCGCACCCGACGGACCCTGGTCAGCCGCGGCTGGCGCCCACCACCGCGAGTCGGATGTTGATCATCGTCTGTGCGCACCAGGGACACGCTGACCACGGCGTGTCGTCGAACACGCAGACGATGATCAACTCGGAGAGGGTCAGGCGGTCAGGTCCCGGTGGGGCCCGGGGCGCCGGGCTGGCCGGGCAGCGCCGGTTCCTCGGGCCGGGCGTCGATCCCGGCCTCGAGCCGCTGGGCGTCGGCGATCGGGGTCGGCGCGCCGGTCAGCGGGTCGAACCCGGCGCCGGTCTTCGGGAAGGCGATGACCTCCCGGATGGAGTCGACGCCGGACAGCAGCGCGCACGTGCGGTCCCAGCCGATCGCCGCGCCGGCGTGCGGTGGCGGACCGTAGGCGAAGGCCTCCAGGAAGAAGCCGAACCGCTCGCGGGCCTCCTCGGTGGACATGCCGAGGGTCTCGAACACCTTCTCCTGCAGCGCCGCGTCGTGGATACGCACCGAGCCGCTCATCAGCTCGTTCCCGTTGACCACCAGGTCGTAGGCGTCCGACAGCGCCTCGCCCTTGTTCTCGGCAAAGGTCTCCCGCCACTCGGGGGTGGGCGAGGTGAACGGGTGGTGCATGAACGTCCAGTCGCCGCTCTCGGTCTGCTCGAACATCGGGAAGTCGACGACGAAGAGGAATGACCACGTGCCGCGCTCGACGAGCTCCAGCCGCTTGGCGATCTCGTTGCGGGCGGCCCCGAGCAGCTCCTGGGACGACCGCCGCTGACCGGCGGCGAAGAAGACGCAGTCACCCGGCTCCGCACCGACGGCGGCCACCAGACCCTCGCGCTCGGCGCCGGAGATGTTCTTGGCGACGGGTCCGCCGAGCGTGCCGTCCTCGGCGATGGTCACGTACGCGAGGCCCTTGGCCCCCCTCGACTTCGCCCAGTCCTGCCACGCGTCGAACGCCCGCCGCGGTTGCGAGCCGCCGCCGGACATGACGACGGCGCCCACGTAGGGCGACTGGAAGACGCGGAACGGGGTGTCGGCGAAGTAGGACGTGAGCTCGGTCAGCTCGACGCCGAAGCGCAGGTCGGGCTTGTCCGAGCCGAACCGGTCCATGGCCTCCCGGTAGGTCATCCGCGGGATCTCCGGCACGTCGTAGCCGGCCAGTTCCCGCCACAGGGCCCGGACGACGTCCTCGGCGATGGCGAGCACGTCGTCGCGTTGGACGAAGCTCATCTCGAAGTCCAGCTGGGTGAACTCCGGCTGCCGGTCGGCGCGGAAGTCCTCGTCCCGGAAGCACCGGGCGATCTGGTAGTACCGCTCCAGCCCGCCGATCATCAGCAGCTGCTTGAACAGCTGGGGCGACTGCGGCAGCGCGTACCACTTCCCGGGCTGCAGCCGCACGGGGACGACGAAGTCGCGCGCCCCCTCGGGCGTGGAGCGGGTCAGCGACGGCGTCTCGACCTCGACGAACCCATGGCCGGCCATGACGCCGCGGGCGATCCGGTTGACCTCCGACCGCAGCCGCAGCGCCCGGGCCGGTCCCTGCCGCCGCAGGTCGAGGTAGCGGTAGGCGTAGCGGACGTCGTCCCCGGCGGCGGAGTCGGTCTCGATCGGGAAGGGCAGCGGCGCGGACGCCGACAGCACTTGGAGCGAGGAGGTCGCCACCTCGATCTCGCCGGTCGAGAGCTCGGGATTCTCGTTGCCCTCCGGGCGGCGGCGCACCTCCCCGGTCACGAGCACGCAGTACTCGTTGCGCAGGGCGTGCGCCTCCTCCTCGCGGACGACCACCTGGACGTAGCCCGAGGCGTCCCGCAGGTCGAGGAACACCACTCCGCCGTGGTCGCGCCGGCGGGCGACCCAGCCGGCGAGGGTGACGGTGGTGCCGGCGTCGGAGGCGCGCAGCGTTCCGGCGTCGTGGGTGCGAAGCACTGGAGAGATCCTTCGAGTGGGGGCCGGGACGAATGGAGAGGGACTACCAGCGGTCGTGCACGTGGGCGCGGATACGCTCGTCGTACAGGCGCTCGAGGTCGCGGAGCTGCGAGCCGGAAAGGGGCGCCATGGACGCGGCCGCGACGTTGCCGCGCACCTGGGTCACGTTCCGGGCACCGGGGATGACCGTGGTGACACCGGGCTGGTCGATGACCCACCGCAGGGCGAAGGCAGCCGTCGGGACGTCGTTGCCGGCGATCGCGGCGACCTCGCGGGCGGCAGCGACGCCCACCTCGAACGGCACGCCGGCGAACGTCTCGCCGACGTCGAATGCCTCGCCGTTGCGGTTGAAGTTGCGGTGGTCGTCGGCCGCGAACGTCGTCGACTCGTCGTACTTCCCGGTCAGCAGCCCGCTGGCCAGCGGCACCCGCGCCAGGATCCCCACACCGGCGGACCGCGCCGCGGGTAGGAGTTGCTCCAGCGGCTTGCGCCGGAAGATGTTCAGGATCACCTGGATGGACTGCACCCCAGGGTGCTGCAGCGCGGTCAGTCCCTCCTGCACCGTCTCCACGGACACGCCGTAGGCGGCGATGGCCTGCTCCTCGACGAGGGCGTCGAGGGTGTCGTAGACCTGCTGGTCGGAGTAGACGGCCGGCGGCGGGCAGTGCAGCTGGACCAGGTCGAGGGTGTCCACGCCCAGGTTGCGCCGGGAGCGGTCGATCCACGCCCGCAGGTTCTCCGGCGTGTACTCCTCCGCGGTGAACGGGTCGGCCCGCCGCCCGGCCTTGGTGGCCACGAACGGACGGTCGCCGCGGGGTGCGAGGGCCTTGCGGATGCGCTCCTCGGACCGGCCGTCGCCGTAGACGTCAGCGGTGTCCAACAGCGTCACCCCGGCGTCGAGCGCCGCATCGAGGACCTCACCCGCCGCGTCGTCGTCCACGTCGCCCCAGTCACCGCCGAGCTGCCACGTGCCCAGCCCGATCACGCTGACGTCTGCTCCGGTCCGTCCCAGTGGGCGCTGCTCCATGGAGGTCACGTCCCTACGCTCGCACGCAGGCTGTCGAACAGCTCACCGACGGGTACGGCCCGCTGCTCTCCGGTGCGCATGTCCTTGAGCTGGCCCACGCCCCCGGCGAGGTCGCGGTCCCCGATGACGACGACGTGCGTGGCACCCGAGCGGTCGGCGGCCTTCATCGCGCCCTTGAGGCCGCGGTCCCCGTAGACGGTGTCGGCGGCGACGCCTGCCTGCCGCAACTGCCCGACCAGGCGGACGGCGAGCCGCTTGGCCTCGACGCCCAGCGGGACGACGAACGCCGCGACCCCGGCCGCCGCGGCGACGTCGAGCCCTTCGGCCTGCACCGCCAGCAGCGTGCGGTCGACGCCGACGGCGTACCCGATCCCCGACAGGTCCGGGCCCCCCAGCGCCGCGGACAGTCCGTCGTAGCGGCCCCCACCGCCGATGGCCGACTGGGACCCCAGCCCGTTGTGCACGAACTCGAAGGTGGTCTTCGTGTAGTAGTCCAGCCCGCGCACCAGCTTCGGCGCTTCGGTCCAGGTGACGCCGAGATCGGTGAGGTGCTGGCGGACGGCGTCGTAGTGCGCCCTGGTGGAGTCCGAGAGGTGGTCGACCATCAGCGGGGCGTCGTCGAGCTGGGCCTGCACCTCGGCCCGCTTGTCGTCGAGCACCCGCAGCGGATTGATGTCCGCGCGCCGCCGGGTCTCCTCGTCGAGGTCCAGCTTGGCGAGGTACTCCACGAGCAGTTCGCGGTACTGCGGGCGGCAGGTGGCGTCGCCGAGCGAGGTCAGCAGCAGCTCGAAGTCGGTCAGCCCGAGCTGGCGGAAGCCCTGCACGCCCAGCGCCACCACTTCGGCGTCCAGGGCCGGGTCGTCGACGCCGAGCGCCTCCATGTCGACCTGCGTGAAGTGCCGGTAGCGGCCGGCCTGCGGTCGCTCGTAGCGGAACGCCGACCCGACGGTCCAGAGCTTCACCGGGAGTGCGCCGTCGTGCAGCCGGTGCTCGATGAAGGCCCGCATGAGGCCGGCGGTGAGCTCCGGTCGCAGGGTGAGCGAGCGGCCGCCGCGGTCGTCGAAGGTGTACATCTCCTTCGAGACGACGTCGGTGGACTCCCCGACCCCGCGGGCGAAGACGGCGGTCTCCTCGAACACCGGCGTCTCGACGTAGCCGTACCCGGCGCGGCGCAGGGGCGCGGTGAGGGTGTCCCGGACCGCGAGGAACCGCGCGGAGTCCGGCGGCAGGACGTCGAAGGTCCCCTTGGGCGCGCGGAGATCGGTCACCGTGTCCCCCGTTCGACTCCGGACTCGATCCGCTCCTCGGTCGCTGGCGCTCCTTGCGATGCTCCCTCGCCCGTCGTACTCACAGCCCGCGCCCCGACGGGGCCTGGGCGGCCTCAGCCAGGAACGGGTTGGTCGCCCGCTCGCGGCCGATGGTGGTGGCCGGCCCGTGCCCGGGCAGCACGACCGTCTCGTCGTCCAGCGGAAGGACGACGTCGCGCAGCGAGCGCAGCATCGCGTCCCACGACCCACCGGGCAGGTCGACCCGACCTACGGAGCCGGCGAAGAGGACGTCGCCCGCGAGCAGCCCCGGGGCCTCCCCCAGGTCGACGGAGAACATCACCGACCCCCGGGTGTGACCGGGCGCGTGCCGCACCGTCAGGTCGACCCCTGCCAGCGAGAGCACGGCGCCGTCGTCCAGCGCGCGCACCTCCGAGGGGTCCGGCAGCCGGACGCCGGTGATGAGCGGGGCCAGCGCGGGGCCGTGCCAGCGGGCCGGGTCGGACAGCATGCCGAAGTCGTCGGGGTGCAGGTAGGCCGGGATGTCGTAGCCGTCGCAGACGGGCAGCACCGAGAAGGTGTGGTCCAGGTGCCCGTGGGTCAGCACCACGGCCACCGGCTTGAGCCCGTCGGCGGCCAGCATCTGCGCCAGCGGCTCGACGGCGTCCATGCCGGGATCGACCACGACGCACTCCTGGCCCGCGCCCGGGGCCACGGCGTAGCAGTTCGTGCCGAAGGCGCCGGCGGGAAAGGAGCGGATGAGCACCCGTGCAGGTTACGCGGGACGTCCCGCGCGGCCCGGCGCTCCCGGGGAACCCCCATCACCGCCTCCTAGACTCAGAAGTCGACCAGCGGGTCGCGACCGTTCCGGGACCTCCGGCGCCGTCCCGCCGAGCCCCCGTACGTCCGAGGAGTTCTGTAACCATGACCACCGAGAAGCAGCGCCGTCAGGCCGCGCAGCGCCACCTCCAGAAGCAACTGGAGCGTCGCGCCCAGCAGACTGCCCGCCGGCGCCGCGGCCTCGCCATCGGAGCGACGGTCGTCTCGGTGCTCGTCGTCCTGGGGGCGGTGCTCCTGCTCACCGGCGTCCTCGGAGGCGACGAGCCGGACACCTCGGCGACCGGCACCCCGCAGGCACCCGGCACGGCCACCTGCACCTACTCCCCCGACGACTCGGGCAACCCGAACCTCACCGACGTCGGCACGCCGCCGAACCCCGCATCGACGCCGGCAGAGGGCACCACGACGCTGCTGATGACCACCGGCCAGGGAGACCTGACCCTGACCCTGGACCGGGCTCAGGCCCCGTGTGCGGCGGCGAGCTTCACCTACCTGGCCGAGCAGCAGTTCTTCGACGGCAGCCCCTGCCACCGGATGGTCAACGGCGAGTCCTTCGGCGTGCTGCAGTGCGGCGACCCCAGCGGGACCGGACAGGGTGGCCCGACGTACAAGTACGCCGAGGAGGTCACCCCGGAGACCACCTACCCGCGCGGCACCATCGCGATGGCCAACAGCGGCCGCCCCGGCAGCACCGGCAGCCAGTTCTTCCTCGTCTTCGCCGACGCCCAGCTCAGCCCGGACTACACCGTGGTGGGCACCGTCGACGAGGCCGGTCTCGCGGTCCTCGACCAGATCGCCGAGGCCGGCAACGACGGTTCGCTCGAGCCGTCCCCGGGCGGCGGCAAGCCGAACGAGCCCGTCGTGATCGAGTCGGTGACCGTCGTCAGCTGACGTCGCGCGCCGCCCTCTCCGGTTGATCATCGGCGGGTGACCGTTCGACACGCCGGCGACCGGCGTGTCCCACAGCGCTCAGCCGATGATCAACTCGGGGGGGCCGTCAGGCCGTGCCCATGGCCTGACTCCGCGCCGCGGTCCCCTCCTCGCTCGCTGGCGCTCGCTGCGATGCTCCCGGGGCTCTCGTCAGGCCGTGACGCGCTCGACGTCGAAGACCCCGTCGACGTTGCGCACCGTCTGCAGCACCGCGCCGAGGTGGGCCGGGTCGGCGAGCTCGAAGGTGAACCGGCTGACCGCCACCCGGTCGCGGCTGGTCTGCACCGACGCGGACAGGATGTTGACCCGCTCGTCGGCCAGCGCCTTGGTGACGTCCGAGAGCAGGCGATGGCGGTCCAGCGCCTCGACCTGGATCGCGACCAGGAACACCGAACCCGGGGCGCTGGCCCACTCGACCTCGACCAGCCGCTCGGGCTTGGCCTGCAGGTCGGCGGCGTTCGTGCAGTCGGTCCGGTGGACGCTGACGCCGCCGCCACGGGTGACGAAGCCCAGGATGGCGTCGCCGGGCACGGGGGTGCAGCACTTGGCGAGCTTGGCCCAGACGTCGGTCATCCCGTGCACGACGATGCCCGGGTCGCCGCCGGCCGGCCGCCGGGTGACCGAGCGCCGCGTGGGGATCTCGGTCTCGGCGATGTCCTCGGCCGCGCCCTCGGGCCCGCCGAGCGCCGTGATCAGTTTCTCCACGACGGAAGCGGCGGACAGCTGGTGCTCTCCGACCGCCGCGTACAGCGCAGTGACGTCGGCGTAGCGCAGATCCTTGGCCAGCGTGCTGAGGGCATCCCCACCGAGCAGCCGCTGCAAGGGCAGCCCCGCCTTGCGCATCGCGCGGGTAAGCGCCTCCTTGCCGGCCTCGACGGCGTCCTCGCGGCGTTCCTTGGTGAACCACTGGCGGATCTTGGTGCGCGCCCGGGAGGACCCGACGAAGGTCAGCCAGTCCTGGGAGGGCCCGGCGTTCGACGAGCGGGAGGTGAAGACCTCGACGACGTCGCCGTTGGAGAGCTTGCTGTCCAAGGACACCAGCGAGCCGTTGACCCGCGCACCGGTGCAGTGGTGCCCGACCTCGGTGTGCACGGCGTAGGCGAAGTCGACGGGCGTCGATCCCGCGGGAAGCGCGATGACGTCGCCGCGCGGGGTGAACACGAAGACCTCGGCCGCGGAGAGGTCGAAGCGGAGCGACTCGAGGAACTCCCCCGGGTCCTCCGTCTCCTTCTGCCAGTCCAGAAGCTGCCGGAGCCACGCCATGTCGTTGGCGCCGTCCGCGTCGATGCGTGCGGGGGCGCTCGTGGCCCCCTGCCGCGCACCCTCGTCCTTGTACTTCCAGTGGGCCGCGATGCCGTACTCGGCCCTGCGGTGCATGGCGTGGGTGCGGATCTGGATCTCGACGGGCTTACCGCTCGGCCCGATCACCGTCGTGTGCAGCGACTGATACATGTTGAACTTGGGCATCGCGATGTTGTCCTTGAACCGCCCCGGCACGGGATTCCAGCGCGCGTGGATGGTCCCGAGGGCGGCGTAGCAGTCACGCACGGTGTGGACCAGGACGCGAAGGCCGACCAGGTCGTAGATGTCGCCGAAGTCACGGCCGCGGACGATCATCTTCTGGTAGACCGAGTAGTAGTGCTTCGGTCGCCCGGTGACCGTCGCCTTGATCTTGGCCTCTCGCAGGTCGTCGTTCACGTGCTCGATGACGCCCGCGAGGTATTCGTCTCGGGAGGGCGCGCGGTCGGCGACCAGCCGGACGATCTCGTCGTACATCTTGGGATACAGAGTGGCGAACGAGAGGTCCTCGAGCTCCCACTTGAGCGTGTTCATGCCGAGGCGATGCGCCAGTGGAGCGTAGATCTCGAGCGTCTCGCGTGCCTTGCGCTCGGCGGAGGCCGGCGAGACGTACTTCCACGTGCGCGCGTTGTGCAGCCGGTCGGCCAGCTTGATGACGAGCACGCGGATGTCGCGTGCCATCGCGACGACCATCTTGCGGACGGTCTCGGCCTGTGCCGCCTGACCGTA
>JALYMS010000405.1 GCA_030773535.1 Actinomycetota bacterium
GTGGCAGGCGGCGCACCGGTCATCCAGGTCCGAATCAAGGACTGCACGGACCGCGTACTGCACGACTTCGCCCGCCGGGTGCTGGAGATCTGCGCCGCGACCGGGGCCACGTGCCTGGTGAACGACCGCGTCGACGTGGCGCTTGCCGTGGGCGCGCACGGAACGCATCTGGGAGCCGACGACTTGCCGGTCGCCGCAGTCCGGCGGGTCGCCGGTCCGGGTCACCTCATCGGCGGAACGGCGCGGACGCCCGATCAGGCCCGGCGACTCGTCTCGGACGGCGTCGACTACCTGGGGGTCGGGCCGGCGTACCCGACGACGACCAAGGAAGGGCTGCCCGAAGCGCTCGGTCCCTGCGGGGTCCGTGCCGTCGTGACGGCGGTCGCGGTGCCGGTCCTCGCGATCGGCGGGGTGACGGAGGAGCGTGTTCCCGAACTGATGGCGACCGGAGCCCACGGGGTCGCGGTCGTGGGTGCGGTGTGCGGCGCGCCGGACCCGGCCGCCTCGACCCGGCGGTTGCTGGCGGCCGTCGAGGGCCGGCCGTGACCGACGTCGTTGTCGCGGGGGGCGGCCTGATCGGACTTTCCGTGGCGTGGCGGTCAGCGCAGCGGGGACTGTCGGTCACCGTCGTCGACGACGCCCCGGGCACCGGTGCCTCGCGGGCCGCTGCCGGGATGCTGGCGCCGGTGACCGAGGCCGCGTACGGCGAGGAGCCACTGCTCCGGCTGTGCCTGGCCTCGCTCGAGCGCTATCCGGCCTTCCTCGTCGACGTCGCACGGGCGGGCGGCGTGCAGGTGCCCCTGCGCACCGCAGGAACCCTGGTGGTGGGCTTCGACGACGACGACATGCGGGCGCTGGACGTCTTGCACGCCTTCCAGCGCGAGCTCGGCCTGGACGTCGAGCGGCTCACGGGCCGGGAGTCCCGCCGCCGGGAACCGTCCCTCACCCCGCGGGTCCGAGGCGGGCTGCACGTGGCCGGCGACCACTCCGTCGACCCGCGCGCGCTGCACACGGGCCTGCTGGCCGCCGCCGAGGCGACCGGTGTCCGGCTGGTGCGCTCCCGGGTGGCGGGTGTGCGCGTCTCGGACGGGCGGGCGACGGGTGTGCTCCTGGCCGACGGCGGGGAGCTGACCGCCGACATCGTCGTCCTCGCCCTGGGCGCCGAGAGCGCCGCGCTGCCGGGTGTGCCGCCGATGCCGGTGCGACCGGTCAAGGGTCAGATTCTGCGCCTGCGGGGGGCCGCTGGGCTGCTCGACGGGACCGTGCGCGCACTGGTCAGGGGCCGGCAGGTGTACCTGGTGCCCTACGGCGGGGAGGGCCTCGTGGTGGGCGCCACCGTCGAGGAGGTCGGCTTCGACCCGACGGTCACCGCCGGCGGCGTGCACGATCTGCTGCACGATGCGATCGAGGTCGTTCCCGGGGTCACCGAGCTGGAGCTGGTGGAGACGCTCGCCCGGTGGCGGCCGGGCAGTGCCGACAACGCTCCCGTTCTGGGCCCTTCCGACCTGCCCGGCCTCGTGCTGGCCAGCGGCCACCACCGCAACGGGGTGCTGCTGACGCCGCTGACGGGCGAGGCGGTCGCCGAGCACCTCGCCGCGGGGACGTTGCCCGATCTGGCGGCTCCCTTCACCGTGGCGCGGTTCCGGAAGGAGACGACGTGCGAGTGACCGTCAACGGGACCGTGACCGAGATCGAGGAGGTCGCGACGGTGGCGACTCTCGTCGCCGCCTGCGGCGTGGGGCACGACCGGGTCGCAGTCGCGCTCAACGGCGACGTCGTGCCGCGCAGCGGTTGGGCGGCTACCCGGCTCGCCGCGGGGGACGACCTGGAATTGCTGGCCCCGACCGCCGGAGGATGATCCGATGACCGCAGAGCCACTGACCCCCGTTCCGGCGCCTCCGGACGTCGCCGACCCCTTGGTCGTCGCGGGGGTGCCCCTGTCGTCCCGGTTGCTGCTGGGCACCGGCGGCGTCCCCAGCCTGGAGGCCCTGGAGCGGGCCGTCACCGCCTCCGGCACGCAGCTGGTCACGGTCGCGTTGCGCCGGGTGGGCACGACGACCGACGGCGGGATGCTCGAGGTGCTCGAACGGTGCAGCGTTCGTCTGCTGCCGAACACCGCGGGCTGCCGGACGGCCCGCGAGGCGGCGCGCACCGCCCGGCTGGCTCGCGAGGCCTTCGACACGTCCTGGGTCAAACTCGAGGTCATCGGCGACGAGCAGACGTTGTTGCCCGACCCGGTCGAGCTGCTCGACGCCGCTGAGCAGCTCGTGACGGAAGGGTTCACCGTGCTGGCCTACACCAACGACGACCCCATCCTCGGCCGCCGGCTGGCCGACGCCGGATGCGCCGCCGTCATGCCGCTCGGCTCCCCGATCGGCAGCGGGCTCGGCATCCGCAACCCGCACAACATCGCCCTGCTCCGGGAGGCGGTGCCCGTGCCGGTGATCCTCGACGCCGGCATCGGCACGGCCTCGGACGCCGCCCTCGCCATGGAGCTCGGCTGCGACGCGGTGCTGCTGGCCTCGGCGGTGACCCGCGCCCGCGACCCGGAGAGGATGGCACTGGCGATGCGCTACGCCGTGGACGCCGGCCGCCTTGCCCACCGGGCAGGCCGGATCCCGCGGCGGTGGCACGCCAAGGCGTCCACGCCGATGGAGGGCCTACCCAGCCTGTGAGGCTGCCGCCACTGCTCGTCCTCACCGACCGCTCGCAGTGCAACCGACCCCTCCGCGAGGTCGTGTCGACGGCGGTCGACGCCGGCACGCGAGCGGTCGTGCTGCGGGAGAAGGACCTTTCCGCCGACGAGCGAGCGGCCCTGGCCGACGAGTTGCGGACGGTGCTGGACCCGGTCGGCGGGGTACTGGTGCACGCCGGCCTCGCCGGCCTCGCCGGGGCCGCCGGTATCGGGGCTGTGCACCTCTCGTCGAAGGACGCGTTCCCCTCGCCGCGGCCGTGGCTGGTGGGGCGGTCCTGCCACTCGGCCGACGAAGTGAGCCGCGCCGTCACCGAAGCGTGCGACTACGTGTTCCTCTCGCCCATCTTCCCGACCGCCTCCAAGCCCGGGTACGGGCCGGCAATGGGCCTGGATCGTCTCGCCCGGCTGACTGCCGGCGCCCCCCCGGTGTACGCGCTCGGGGGTGTGGGGGTCGACGACGTCGGAGGCTGCTTGGCGGCCGGGGCGTACGGCGTCGCGGTCATGGGGCCGGTCATGCGGGACCCCCGGATAGTCGCCGCCTACCTCGCGGCGCTCGGCGCGGGACCCGCGCACCGCACCTGATCCCGGGTAGCCGACGCTCCGCGCCGGCCCCGTACAGCTCCACGCTACGGTGCCCGGCGTGGCTTCGGGTACCACCCGTTACGTGGCGCTGCTGCGCGGGATCAACCTGGGCAAGGCGCGGCAGGTCGACATGACCCGTCTGCGCGAGGTGCTGAGCGCGCGTGGGTACGGCGAGGTCCGCACACATCTGCGCAGCGGCAACGTCGTCCTCGACAGTCCCCTTCCGGAGCAGTCGCTCGCCGCGGATCTCACCGAGGCCATCAGCGGCGAATTCGGCTTCGACGTCCCTG
>JALYMS010000406.1 GCA_030773535.1 Actinomycetota bacterium
GCCGAGAAGCAGATCGGCGAGCTGCTGCAAACCGCGAAGAAGTCGCTGGACCTCAGCGTGGCCTTCCTGAGCCGGCTCGACGGCACGACCCAGCACCTGGAAGTGGTGGAGTCCTCCATTCCGTTCCTGTTCAAGGACGGCATCACGCAGCGGCAGGACAACACGTTCTGCCAGGCGATCCTCGACGGCAAACTGCCCGCGGTCATCCCGGACGTGAAGGCCTACCCCGAGGCCATGAAGCTGCCGACGGCGAAGATCCCCCGCATCCGCAGCTACGTCTCCACCCCCGTCGTCCTGAGTGACGGCTCGCTGTACGGCACCTTCTGCGCGTTCGTCCTGACCTCCGACAAGGAGCTGGGCAAGCGTGACAAGTCCCTGATGGACGTCCTCACCTCGGCCGCTGCCGTGATCATCGAGCCGGAGGTGCGCTCCCAGGAACGGCGCAGGGAGATCTCCGGCCGCCTCGATCGGCTCATGGCGGCCGGGGGCCCGCTCGTCGTGCTCAGCCCATCGTGAACCTCGCCACGCTCGCGCTCGAGCGGGCGGCCGAGCATCCCGACCACGTCGGTGGCTACGTGGCGATGAATGTCTCCCCCGCGACCCTCCTCACGGCCGAGTTCAGCGTTCTCATGGGCAGGCTGCCGCTCGACCGGGTGCTAGTGGAACTGTCCGAGCACGACCAGGTCGAGGACTACGACGCCTTCAGCGCCACGCTGGCCCCGTTGCGGGCGGCCGGACTCCGGCTCGCGATCGACGACGTCGGCGCCGGCTTCTCCTCGCTCCGCCACATCGTGATCACCTCCCCGGACATCATCAAGATCGACCGCAGCATCGTCGCCGGTCTCGACACCGACCCCGTCCTCTCCAAGCTGGTGGAGTCCCTGGTCGACTTCGGTCACGGCTGCGGCGTGCGCGTGGTCGCCGAAGGCATCGAGACCGCGGGCGAGGCGGCCGCCCTGCAGGCCCTGGGTGTCGACTACGGCCAGGGCTGGCACTACGGCCGGCCAGGTCCGCCGGAGGCGCTGTCCGAGGTCGCCCCGGCGGTCGCGATCCCGGCGCCTCGCCGTGGCGACGCCGAAGCCCTCATCGCCTGAACCGGCCGGCGCGGCGCGCTCCCTGAACAGAGGATGGTTCGCGAACCCGTATTCGTCACCGCGACCGATCAGCATGTAACCAGCCTTTCGAAATGGCGATGCGCCATTCGGAGTTGCGCCTCCTGCGGCGTGCACGGCCATTGCACCCATTGGGACGAACAGACGTCGCCGCAGGTGGGAGGCGTGCGCCGTGTCACAGAGACGCACGGGAAGTGGTCCACGTCACCAGCGATTGGCCTGTTCGTGCGCAGAGTCACAGGGAGAGGCTAAATGACCGGCGACCGGCGTCGATAATGGTTGAGGGCGCCATCGGACGCCCGGCAACAAAGAGGAGAAAGCTGACATGACGACTTTCATCGCACGCCACGGCGACCGCTCCGCCAACCCGAGCGCCGCGTTCCGGGCCGGGCTCCAGCGGTTGGCGCACGCCTTCGTCTCGCTGAGCGTCATCATGCGCGACGCCGTCAGCGCCACCCGGGCCCTGAACGACGCGCACACCGTCGCGGAGCGGCGCGCCGTTGCGGCCCGCTTCGCCGCGGACTCGACGCGCAACGCGGACCGCTCGGCCGCGTAAGCAGCTCGAACCGAAGATCACCCCCGGTGTGACGGAGTCCGTGCACCCCCACGAACTGCGCGTCTCGGACGCCGAACGATCCGCCGTCCAGGAACAGCTGCGCCGCGGTGTCGCCGCCGGCCAGCTGATCTGCACGAGTTCGACGCCCGCGTGCAGACCGCCTGGTCCGCGCAGACGCGGGGCGAACTGGTCCGCGTCACCGCCGACCTGCCGGAGGTCCCGCCGCCACCCCGCCGGTGGACCGCAGGGTCTTCTTGAACGACGACGCCGGGACGGCGATGCGCGTGCTGACCATCGTCTGGGCGAGCTGCGTGGCCATCGACTTCGTCGTCTGGGCGCTGGTGGCGATGACTACCGGTGAGCTGGTGCACCCGTGGTGGATGTGGGTCGCCGGCCCGCCCGGCGCGGTCCTCGGCGTCCTCTACGCGGCGGGGATCGGTCGTGCCCAATCGTGATCCGCCGACGCCTTCCGGCCCCGGTACCTCACCACTAAGTTAACGGGCATGAACCAGCGCCGGGTCCGCATCGGCATCGACACCGGCGGCACGTTCACCGACGTCGTGGCCGTGGACGAGGACTCGGGCCGGACCACGACGACGAAGACGCCGTCCACCCCCGCAGATCCGGCCGAGGGCTTCCTCACCGGCGTCCGCAAGGTTCTGCAGCTGATGGACCTCGACGGATCCGCCGTCACCGCGGTCAGCCACGGGACGACGGTGGCCACCAACCAGCTCCTCGAAGGCAAGCTCGACCGCATCGGGTTCGTCACCACCGAGGGCTACGAGTCGGTGCTGGAGGTCGCCCGGCAGTCGGTGCCCGACGGCTACGGCAACAGCTACTTCTGGGTCAAGCCGCCGCGGATCGTGCCCGCGGACCTCGTGCGCACCGTGCGGGGCCGCCTCGACCACTCCGGTGCCGAGATCCGGCCGTTCGACGAGGACGACGCACGCGCCGCCGCCCGCTTCTTCAAGGATGCCGGGATCTCCACCGTCGGCGTCTGCTTCCTGCACGCGTATGCGAACGACGCCCACGAGCGGGCGATGCTCGAGGTGCTCCAGGCCGAGCACCCCGGCTGCGTCGTCTCACTCAGCTCGCAGGTGCTGCGCGAGTACCGCGAGTACGAGCGCTCGGTGACCACGCTCGTCGACGCCGCGGTGAAACCTCGGGTCAGCTCCTACGTCACCAACATCCGCAGCCGCCTCGACGAGATCGCGCCGGACGTGCCCTTCTACGTGATGAAGAGCAACGGCGGGGTCCTCTCGGCTCAGGAAGTGGTGCACCAGCCGATCACCACCATGCTCTCCGGCCCGGCCGCCGGGGCGCTCGGCGCCGCGCTGATCGCCGGCACCGCCGGGTTCGACCACGTGCTCACCTGCGACGGCGGCGGCACCTCGACCGACGTCACGGTCGTCATCGACGGCGAGCCGGCGCTGACCACGGAGGGCTCCGTCGGGGACTACCCGAGCAAGATCCCGATGATCGACGTCGTCACCGTGGGCGCCGGCGGTGGCTCGATCGCCTGGCTGTCCCCGGAAGGCACGCTCAAGGTGGGCCCGAAGTCCGCCGGCGCCGATCCCGGCCCCATGTGCTACCCGGAGGGCGGCGACTCCCCCACGGTCACCGACGCCCACGTCGTCCTCGGGCGCATCCCCCCGCACCTGCTCGGCGGCGAGATCACGCTGTCGATCGAGAATGCAGCCGCCGGCCTCCGACAGCTCGGCGGAACCCTCGACCTCTCCCTGGAGCGCACGGCCACCGGGATCCTCGAGATCTCCGCGTGGAACCAGGCCAACGCGCTCCGCCAGGTGACGGTCGCCAAGGGTCTCGACGTCCGGGACTTCACGCTCACCACGTTCGGCGGCTCCGGCTCCCTGCTCGCCTGCCGGCTGATGGACATCCTCGGCCTGCCCCGCACGCTGGTGCCGCCGAACCCGGGCAACGTGAGCGCCTTCGGGTTGCTGACCGTCGACGTCCGCAACGACTACGTGCAGACCGTGGTCTGCCGGCACGTCGACCTCGACCTGGCGCGCGTGCGGCAGGTCTTCGGCGACCTGGAGGCACAGGCGCAGCGCGCGCTGGACGGCGAGGGCTTCGCCGGCGACCAGCAGCGCATGCAGCGGACGGCGGACCTGCGCTACGTCGGCCAGGCCTTCGAGGTCCGCGTCCCGGTTCCCGACGACGAGCTGCACCGCGCCGCCGCCGAGGAGGTCGCCCAGGCGTTCCACGCCGCGCACCGCCAGCTCTACGGCTACGACTTCGCCACCGACCCCCGGCAGGCCGTCGAGTGGGTCAACCTCCGCGTGAGCGGCATCGGGCCGATCCGCCGCCCGGAGCTGGTGGAGCTGGAGCGAAGGGATGGCGGGACGGACCGGGCCGTCACGGGCTCTCGGCGGGTGTTCTTCGACGGCTGGATGGACACCCCGACCTACGACCGGCTCGACCTCGCGCCCGGCGACGTGGTGACGGGCCCGGCCATCATCGAGGAGTTCGGCTCCACCGTGCCCGTCCACCCCGGCTTCGCCGGAACAGTCGACGCCTACGGCAACCTGCTGCTCACCAGGGAGACGACCCGATGAAGGGCCAAAAGCACGAAAATGGCCCCTCGGAGGCGGACCCGGTGCTCGTCGAGATCGTCGCCGGCACGCTGGCCGCGATCGAGAAGGAGGTGGAGACCTCCATCGGCCGCACCTCGCGCTCGCCGATGATCCGCGACGCCCACGACTTCCGTGCCGGCATCCACGACCGGAAGCTGCGCAAGCTCACCGGCCGGTCGTACTCGGCGCTGGTGCACCCCGTAGTCCGGGACTACCCGATCGAGACGATGAACGTGGGTGACGTCTACTTCCACAACGACGTCTACCTGTCCGAGGGCGGGATCGGCCACCTGCCCGACCTGTGCGTGACCGTGCCGGTGTTCGCAGCCGACCCGGACAGCGGCGAGCAGCGCGTCGTCGCCTTCATCCAGGCCTTCGGCCATCACGACGACATCGGCGGCGCCGTCCCCGGATCCATGCCGTCGGCGGCGACCAGCGTGTACGAGGAGGGCCTGATGGTCCCGCCGATCAAGCTGTGGGACCGCGGCGTGCCCAACGAGTCGGCGCTGAAGATCATGACCCGCAATTCGCGAATGCCCGACTCGCTCGCCGCCGACCTCGACGCCGAGTGCTCGGCCTGCCTCGCGGGCGCGCGGCGGCTGAGCGAGCTGTTCGACCGCTACGGCGTGGCCGCCGTCGAGGCCTGCTTCGACGCGATCCTCGCCAGCTCCACCGAGGTCTACCGGCGGGAGATCCTGAGCCGGATCCCCGACGGCACCTACGTCTGGGAGGACTACGCTGAGCACGACGGCGTCGACGAGCCGAAGCTCCACCGGCAACGCATCACGCTCACCATGGATTCGACGGCCGAGGTCCCCCTCACCATCGACTTCACCGGCACCGGGCCGCAGGCCAGGGGTCCGATCAACCATTGCGGCGACTACGCCGACGGCAACTTCCTCAAGAAATGGCTGGCCCCGATCCTGCGCAACCTCGCCGAGACGCCCGAGCGGATGGCCCAGCTCGACGTGAACGAGGGCGTCGTCCCACTCATCGAGATGCGCTTCCCGCAGAAGGGCACGCTGCTCACGCCCATCTTCCCGGCGCCCACCAACGCGCGGACGTTCGTCATCCTGCGGCTGCTCGGCGTGCTGGCCGGCGTGCTGGCCAAAGCGACCGGCGGCCGGATGCCCGCCGACCAGGAGACGATCCGCTACACCGGCGTCCACGGCACCGACGACGCGGGCGAGCCGTACCTCATGCGCGAGGTCCTCGGCGGCGGCAGCGGCGGTCGCTGGTACGCCGACGGCGAGGACACCATCCACGTCGTCCCCGACTCGCGGAACCTGCCGACGGAGTTCACCGAGTCGCGGTTCCCGTTCCTCGTGGAGCGGCTCGGACTCGCGCAGGACTCCGGCGGACCCGGGGAGTTCCGCGGCGGCCTCGGCTACGACAAGCAGATCCGGATGCTGCGCGACGCGTCGTTCATGTCGATCGCCGACCGCTCGATCCTGTCCTGCTGGGGGGTGAAGGGCGGCCGCGCGGGTCGGCCGTTCTCCGTCGTCGTCGATCCCGGCGGTCCCCGCGAGCGCGAGCTCGAGGGCCTCGTCGACGACGAGCCCGTGCTCGCCGGCGAGGTGATCCGCATCCGCACCACCGGCGGCGGGGGCTGGGGCGACCCGCTCGACCGCGCGACCGACGCC
>JALYMS010000407.1 GCA_030773535.1 Actinomycetota bacterium
CGCCTCGACGCTAAAGGTTCATCCCGGCTTGAAGGCAACCACCGGCGCCGCGGGGGCGGCGCTTTCAGCGCCTTCCCGCACTGTTCATCGCCTCGATCAAGACCTGCACGCACCACTCCGGACAGTCGAGCGGCAATAGGTGACCGCCAGTCGGATGGGTCACCACGCGCAGCGCCGCGGCCTGCTCGCCGAGTGCGGCGACGGCATGCGGCGGGGCGAGCACGTCCCCTGCGCCGACGGCGTGCACGACCGGGATGCCGGCGCGCCGCAGCAGGCGCAGCGCCTGCCGGCGGCCGTCCTGCCCGAGGACGATCTCGGTCATGGCTGCGGCGTAGGAGCTCCAGCTGCGATCGGCCAACTGCCGACTGAGCACGATCGGCAGGCGCGGGTACAGCAGCGCGTAGAGCCACTGCGCGAGCCACGGGCGGCGGGTGCACAACTGCTCGCAGACGGTGCGGCTGACGGGGCCAGGCAGGCCCAACCACGACAGTCCCGGTGCTTTTCGGTTCAGCCGGCATGGCCTCTGCCAGGACCGCGCCAACGACCGCGGCAAGTCACACTACGCTTACGACGACACGCGGCACGAACGCCGCCGGCGGTGTCCCCGCCAGCGTCTACAACTCGACCGACGCCAGGCTGAAGTGGGGGGCCAACTTCTCGCGATCGTAGTGCGCAACGTCAGTCCGCAGCCCCCGCTGGACGTCCGGGAGATCTCGCGATCTCGCGGACTGCGTCACGCCCACTGTCCGCGAGAACTCGTCCCGCGGGTCGTCCCGGACCGGAATCGTCCGCGGACCAGCCAGCAGCGTCGGAGGCAGTGGGGTCACAGGTCGCCGCCCTCCGACACCAGCCGGTCGAGCTCGCGTCGCAGCAGGCCGAGGCGCGCCTCCTTGACGAGGGGTACCTTGCGGCGGCGCTCGCGGACGAGGTCGAGGTCGATCTGTACGGTCACGACCGCTTCCTCGCCAGCCGGGGCCTCGGCGACGACCTCGCCCCACGGGTCGACGACGTGCGACCCGCCCCAGAACTGCAAGCCGTTCTCCGTGCCGACGCGGTTCACGAAGACGACGAAGGTCTGGTACATGCGGGCATAGAAGCGGGTGATGTCGCGCCAGTAGGTCTGCGCGTCGTAGTGCTCGGGGTGGCGGCTCTGCGCGCTGTCCGTCGGGATCAGCAGGATGCGGGCTCCGTCCTGCACGGCCAGGAATGGCAGCTGGGGCTGCCACGCGTCGTTGCAGGTCAGCACGGCGGCCTGGCCGTGCCGGGTGTCAAAGGCCCGCATCTCCTGCCCCGGGCTGAAGTGCTTGCGCTCCTCGAAGATGTCGTAGGTCGGCAGGTAGAGCTTGCGGTGGACGTGGAACAGCTCGCCGCCCTGGAAGTACGCCGCGCTGTTGTAGGTGTGCACGCCCTTGGCGCGCTCGCAAAAGCCGAGCAGCACGCCGGCGTCCCCAGCGCGCTTGGCCAGGCCGAGCATCCGCGGGTCGTCCGGCCACATGGTGAGGTCATGGTCGACCTGACCCACCAGGTAGCCGGTGAGGCTGAGCTCGGGGAAGACGACGAGGTCGGCGCCGTCCGCCTCGGCGATCGCCGCCTCGGCTCGCTGGACGTTGGCGTCGATCTCACCGAGGCGGCAGTCGACCTGCGCCAAGGCGATGCGCAGACGGCTCAACTGATGAACCCGTTCGAGCGCAGGAACTCCGCGGCCACGTCTTCGGCCGTCTCACCTTCGACGTCGACGGCGGCGTTCAGCTCCGTGATGGCCTCGTTGGTGAGCGCCTCGGAGATCGGCGCGAACAGCTCTGCCAGCTGCGGGTACTCGTCGAGCGTCTCCTGCCGCATGGTGAGGGCGGCGTTGTACTCGATGAAGAAGTTCTTGTCATCCTCGATCACGGCGAGGTCGTTGGCGACGATGCGGCCGTCAGTCGAGAACACCTCACCGAAGGGGCACTCGTCACCGATCTGGGTGTAGATGAGCCCGAGGTCGAGCTCGACGACCTCGGAGAACTCGAAGCCGTACGCCTCCTGCAGTCCGGGCAGCCCGTCGTCGCGGTTGATGAACTCGCTGGCCGCACAGACGGCGGCGTCGTCGGCGTTGGCCTCCACGTACTCAGCCACGTCCGACATCGTCTCGAGCCCGTTCTCCTCCGCGAACTCCTGCGTGGTGGCGATGCGGTAGGTGTCGTTCATCGGGGCCGGCTCCAGCCAGGCCACGTCGTTCTCGCCTCCGTCGGCCTCGGCGACGGCCGAGTAGAGCTCTTCCGGCACGTCCTCGGTGGTGTTGCCCAGGATGTTGACCCACCCCGTCCCGGTGTACTCCCAGTACATGTCGATCTCGTCGCTGACGAGAGCCTCGCGCACTGTCGCGCTTCCGCTGATGCCGGTCTGGTCGGTCGCCTCCGCACCGGCCGCCTCCAGCGCCTGCGCGGTGATCTGCCCGAGCACGATCGACTCGGTGAACTCCTTCGAGCCGATGTCGAAGCTCGCCCCCGACAGGTCGTACTCGCCCGCGATCGACCCCTCACCGGCGTCCTTCTCGGCGCCCGTCCCGACGGCGGTCTCCGCGTCGTCACTGCACGCTGCGAGTACGAGCGCGAGCCCGCAGGCGAGGGCGGTGAGTCGCGCGGCAGTCGTCTTCCGATGGCTCATGTGCATGTCTCCTTCATCGACGAGCATGGACGGCTTGGGATCTCAGGCCGTTGTCCTTCAGAGCCCTTTGGGTCGGAGCACGTCCTCCGCTACGCCGGCGAGGTAGTCGACGAGCAGCGCGAGAACCGCTGTGAGCGCCGCACCTGTGACCTGGACGAGCACCCGGTTCGTCGACAAGCCGGCGACGATGATGTCGCCGAGCCCCCCGCCGTTGATGAACGTCGCGAGCGTCGCCGTCCCGACGTTGATGATCAGCGCCGTCCGGACGCCGGCCAGGATGATCGGCACAGCCAGCGGCAGCTCGATGCGGCGCAGCACCTGGCTCTTGGACAGCCCCATGCCGCGCCCCGCCTCGAGCACCGACTCGTCGACCTGCTCGAGACCGACCATCGTGTTGCGCAGCACCGGCAGGACGGCGTAGGCGACCAGGCCGACGACCGCCGCCGAGAAGCCCAGGAACAAGAAGGCGACGGCGAGCAGGGCCAGCACGCCGATGGTCGGCACCGCCTGGCCGATGTTCGCCAGAGTCAGCAGCAGGGGCCTGGCCCGGGCCGTGCCGGGCCGCGTCAGCAGGACGCCCAGCGGCACGGCGATGACGATGACGATGACGGTCGACACCACGGTCAGCTGGACGTGGCGCAGCACGGCCTCGAGCAGCCGGTCGGCGTTCAGCGAGCGCTGCTCGATGCTGTCGAGCTCTTGCCTGCTGACGTAGAGCCACAGGGCCAGGCCCGTCACCGTCAGCAGGACGGGCATGAACAGGTAGCCCAGCAGTGACCGGCGGGGCTCGCGCTGCACACCCGACTGCCCGTCGACCGGGCCGACCGGCGGTGCCGTCGTAGGCGTGCCCGGGCTCCCGGCCGTGCCGATCCCCGTCATGCCGGGTCCCCGACGCGTCCGCCCTCGAGCAGCCGCTGCCGCTCGCGTGCCGTGTCGCGCATCGAGCGAATCGCCGTCGTGATCGTCTCGATGTCCACGATGCCTTGGTAGGCGCCCCGTCCGTCGACGACGACCGCCACGCTGTGGCTGGCCGTGAGCATCGCGTTCAGGGCGTCGTTCAGGGTGGCCTGCGGCTCCACGACGGCCTCGATCGCGCCGCCGGTCTCGTGGAGCGGCCGGTCGCCGTCCCGGCTCAGGTCACTGGCGTCGACCCACCTGCGCGGCCGGCGCTGGTCGTCCAGGACGAGGACGCTGCCCTTGTCGCACTGGCGCAGCCGCTGCAGCACGGTCGACCGGTCGTCGCCCACCTCCACCGTCGGCCAGTGGCTGAGCTCCACGTCGCGGACGCGGCTGAGGTTCAGCCGCTTGAGGGACGCCCCTCGGCCGATGAAGTCGGCGACGAAGTCGTCGGCGGGAGCGGTGAGGATCTGCTCGGGGGTGTCGTACTGCGCGACCTGCGAGCCCTCCCGCAGGATGGCGATGCGGTCGCCCATCTTGATGGCCTCGTCGATGTCGTGGGTGACGAAGACGATGGTCTTGCGGATCTGCTCCTGCAGGCGCAGGAACTCGTTCTGCAGCCGGTCGCGCACGATAGGGTCGATGGCGCCGAAGGGCTCGTCCATGAGCATGACCTGCGGGTCGCCGCTCATCGCGCGAGCCACGCCGACGCGCTGGCGCTGCCCGCCGGAGAGCTCCTTGGGGTAGCGGTCGCGGTAGCGCGCGGGGTCCATCCCGACCGTCGTCAGCAGCTCGTCGACGCGCGCGTCGATCCGCTTGGCGTCCCAGCCCAGCAGCTTGGGCACGGTGGCGACGTTGGCCGCGATCGTCATGTGCGGGAACAGGCCGATCTGCTGGATGACGTAGCCGATGCGACGGCGCAGCTTGTCGGGGTCGGCCCGGGTGACGTCCTCACCGTCGAGGAAGATGCGGCCCGACGTCGGCTCGATGATCCGGTTGATCATCTTCATCGTCGTGGTCTTGCCGCACCCGGACGGGCCGACCAGGATGACGATCTCCCCTTCGGGGATGTCGAGGGTCAGGTTCTCGACCGCGGGCGAGCCGTGTCCGGGGAAGCGCTTGGACAGGTCCTCGAGGCGGATCATGATCCGCTTCGTGTGCGCGGGAAGCGGAGAGTCGTCAGTCACGGATGCCTCGCGGTGTGGTCAGCCTGGCCAGGACGTTGAGGAGCAGGTCGTACAGGACGGCGACCACGATCACGCCGATCATCCCTGCGAGCACGAGGTTCACGGCGACCGGACTGCCGACGCGGGCGAGGCCGGTGAAGATGAGCTCGCCGTAGCCCGGCCCCAGCACGATGTCCCCGATCGTGGCGATGCCGACGAGGATGAGCGTGGACACGCGCACGCCGGTGAGGATCACTGGCCAGGCCAGCGGCAGCTCGATGCGTGTCAGCCGTTGGATGCGGCTCATGCCCATGCCCTGCGCCGACTCGACGATCGCGGAGGGGACTTCCCGCAACCCGACGATGGTGTTGCGGACGATCGGCAGCAGGCCGTACAGGGTGAGGGCGACGACGACGGGCTCGGTGCCCAGCCCCAGGGGGCCGATCAGCAGCACGAACAGAGCGAAGGACGGTACGGTGAGGAACGTGCTGGTCACCGCGAGCGCCAGCTCTCCCGCCCGCTCACTGCGGTAGGTCGCGAGCCCGAGTCCGACGCCGAGCACTGTCGCGAGCAGCACCGAGATGCCCACGACGGTCACGTGCTCCACGCCCAGCGCGACCATGTCGTCGCGCCGGTTCGACAGGAACTCGAGCAGGCTCATGCCCCGAGTGCTCCGCGGAAGAAGTCGGCGATCCGCTTCATCATCGACTGGTAGGTGGGGTGCTCGTCGTACATCCACTCGGTGTGGCCCGAGTCGGGGAGCAGCATCAGCTCGGCGTTGTCACCGGCCAGCTCGGCCAGGCGACGGGACTCCTCCGGCGAGTGCAGCTCGTTGCGGTCGCCGTGGGCCAGCAGCAGTGGGCGAGGTGCGATGCGGTGCACGACGTCCTCGGGCCGGAAGCGCAGCAGGTAGTCGGCCGACTCCAGCGTCACGCCGCTGCCGAAGCCGGCAGCCTTGTACAGCTCGTCGTCGACGTAGCCCTTCGTCACGCGGTCCAGGGCGACGATGTCGAACGGGTGCACGATCTCGGAGCGACCGGTCACCGCTGCGTGCGGCCGGTCGGCGGCGATGCGCGCGAGCAGCTGCTCCCATTCCTGCTCGCTGTGCATCTGCTGCGTGGAGCGGTAGCCGTCTGCGATCGCGTTGCAGCTCGCCACGGCGCGGACCCGCGGGTCGTCGGCGGCCTCGGCGATGACGACACCTCCGCCGAGCGCCCAGCCGAGCAGGACGATGCGGTCGGTGTCGACCTCTGCGACGGACTCCATGAACGACACGGCGGCGCGTACGTCGGCGACCCACTCCTGCGGCACGAGCCGTCCTCGCTCACCTTCGCTCGCGCCGAAGCCGCGGTAGTCGAAGGACAGGCAGGCGAAGCCCTCCGGCACGAGCGTGCGCGCGAAGCGCTCGGGGTGGATGTTCTTGAGTCCCTGGTAGCCCGAGGCGCTCACCACCGCGGGCAGGCGCTGACCGGGGCGTACCTCGTCGGGCAGCCAGAGGTCCCCGTCCAGTAGAAGGCGGTCACTGGAGAAGCGGACTGGGCGTCGCTGCATGTGAAAAACCCTTTCGAAAGGTTCAGGAGGTGGTTGTCGTGCGGGTCGGTTCCCAGTCGAGCTGTCGCGACAGCTCTGCCGCGGCTGCCATGACCGTCACGCAGGCTGCGTCGAGGCGGTCGGCGAGGCGGAACTTGGGTCCGGAGATGTTGAGCGCGGCCACGATGCGACCGGCGGCGCCGCGCACGGGAGCGGACACCGCCACGAGCCCCGCCTCGAACTCCTCGTCGACGAGGACGACGCCGCGACCTCGCGCCACCTCGATGCGGGCGAACAGCTCGTCGACGTCGGCGGGGGAGTTCGGCCCGTAGCGGCTCAGCGGGCCGGTCCCCAGCAGGGTGGTCAGCTGCTCGCGGTCGTGGTCGAGCAGCAGTGCCCGGCCCGAGGAGGTGGCATGGCAGGGGACGATCCGGCCGACCCAGGACACCGACTGCAGGGCGTGCGCCGGGGACTCGGTCAGCACGGTGAGGACGCCCGAGCCTTGCAGCACCGACAGGTGGCTGCGCTCCCCGGTGCGAGCGACCATCGAGGCCAGGAGGGGAGCGGCGCGGGCGACCAGTCGCTGGTCCCCTCCGCGGGCGGCGAGGGTGAACAGCTGCCACCCGATGCGGTACAGCAGCGTCTGCGGCTCACGGTCGACCAGTCCCTCGTCGGCCAGGATCCGCAGAGTCCTGGAGACCTGGCTCTTGTCCTGCCCGGTCAATGCCGCCAGCTGGCTGACGCCGGCGCCGCCGGCCTGGATGACCTCGTCGGTGCCCAACGCGGCGAGGAGCTCCAGCGCCCGGCGCAGGCTGGTTCCTCGGTCTTCGACTGCCACCCGAGGACTGTGGCACGTGGTTGGCAAATGTGCAACAGTCCTCTCCACTTTGTCAACACGGGGTCGAAGGTGGCTCCAAGACGCGGGGGCTCTCATGTTCGACACCCACGTGCACGCCGCTCCGTGCGTCACACCTCGCTTGCTCGACGACGTCGACACGGTCGCCGCGTACGAGGCCGCGGGCTTCGACGGCTGCGTGCTGAAGGGCCATTGCGAGTCGACCGTGGGGCGGGCTGCGGCGGCCGGGAAGGGCCGGCGGATCTCCGTCTACGGCGGTCTCGTGCTCAACCACGTCGTCGGAGGGATCAACCCGGCGGCGGCGGCGGCAACGCTGAGCCTCGGCGCCCGCGTGGTGTGGCTGCCCACCGTCGACGCTCGGGCGCACCGCGAGGCGGCCCTCAGCCACCCTCCGTCGTGTACGCCGGTCCTCGGAGAAGGACCCAGCTACGCCGCACCGCCGGTGGACCCGTCGACCGCGGAACCGCTGCGAACGATCTTCCGACTCGTCGCCGACCACGACGCGGTCCTCGCCACCGGCCACCTCGGTGCGCACGAACTGGAGTGGGTCGTCGACGAAGCGGCGGCTGCCGGTGTGCGACGCGTGCTGCTGACCCACCCAAGCTTCACGGTGCCCGCCCTGTCGGCGGAACAGACGCGCTCGCTGTGCGAGCGCGGAGCCGTCGCGGAGATCACGGCGTACCAGCTGCTGCACCAGCCAGGATGGAACGCGGCGCGGCTCGCCGCCTTCGTGCGCACCGTCGGCCCTGAGCACTGCCTGCTGTCCTCCGACGCGGGACAGCCGTCGTCACCTCCGGCACCCGAGGCGCTGCAGCGGCTGGTCGATGCGCTGGCCGACGAGGGCATCGACCAGGGCGCCTTGAGCGCCATGGCCGGTGACACCCCAGCGGCCCTGGTGACACCGCGATGACCTCCTCTTCCGCCCCCACTTCTGGTGAGCTGACCGCCGCGCTGCGGGTCGCGGGCGTCGAGGTCGACGGGTCCAGCCGCGCCCGGGCCGAGTACTCCTCCGACGCGTCCCTCTACCGGGTGGTGCCGCAGGCCGTCGCCTTTCCCCGCTCCGCGGACGATGTCGAGGCTGCACTCTCGGTCTGCCGCTCCCTCGGTGTCTCGCTGACACCGCGCGGCGGTGGCACCTCCATCGCTGGCAACGCCGTCGGGCCGGGCCTGGTGCTTGATTTCTCCCGCCACATGACTCGGGTCCTCGCCCTCGACCCCGAGGCAGGCACCGCGCTTGTGCAGCCCGGCCTCGTGCTCGACGAGCTGCAGAAGGCGGCCGCGCCGCACGGTCTCCGCTTCGGACCGGACCCGTCGACGCACAACCGCTGCACCCTCGGCGGAATGATCGGCAACAACGCCTGCGGCAACCGGTCCCTCGGCTACGGCCGGCCGTCGGACAACGTCGAGGCGCTCGACGTGGTCACCGGTACGGGGGAGCGCGTCCTGGCGCGCGCCTCGATGGACGTCGCGGCGTCCTCGTGCATCGCCGCGTTGGCCGACGTCGTCCGCGACAACCTCGCCGTGATTCGCACCGAGTTCGGCCGCTTCGGGCGACAGGTCTCCGGCTACTCCTTGGAGCACCTGCTGCCCGAGCACCGCTTCGACGTCGCGAGTGCTCTGGTCGGCAGTGAGGGCACGTTGGGCGTGCTTGTCGAAGCCACGGTCCGGCTGGCTCGCGCACCCAGCGCGACCACGCTGGTCGCCCTGGGCTACCCGGACATGGCCAGCGCCGCCGACGCCGCTCCCGTCCTGCGCCGGCACGGCCCCAAGGCGCTGGAGGGCCTGGACGCGCGGATTGTCGACGTGGTGCTCCGCCGGCGCGGTCCCTCGCACGTCCCGGAGCTGCCGCGCGGTGCCGGCTGGCTTCTCGTCGAGCTGGGAGCGGACACCCCGGCAGAGGCCGCGGACCTCGCTGCCCGCGTGATCGCGGACGCAGGCGCCCTGGACACGCGGGTCGTGACCGACCGCAACGAGACCGCTCAGCTCTGGCGGATCCGCGAGGACGGCGCCGGGCTGGCGAGCCGCCCTGCCGGAGGCAAATTCTTCCACGCCGGCTGGGAGGACTCCGCCGTCCCGCCCGAGAAGCTCGGCGCCTACCTCCGCGACTTCGACGCCCTGCTCACCGAGCGCGGCCTCGTCGGACTGCCCTACGGGCACTTCGGTGAAGGGTGCGTGCACGTCCGGATCGACTTCCCCTTCGGCGAGCCCGGCGGTGTCGGAGTGTTCCGCGAGTTCCTCCTCGACGCGGCCCGGCTCGTCGCTGGCTACGGCGGCTCCATGTCGGGGGAGCACGGTGACGGTCGTGCCCGCAGCGAGCTGCTGCCGCTGATGTACTCCTCCCGGGCGCTCGCCGCCTTCGGTGCGGTGAAGCGGGCGTTCGACCCTGAGGGCGTGCTGAACCCGGGAGTGCTCGTCGATCCGGCGCCGATCACCGCGGACCTCCGGGCTCCCGCGGCCCGCCCGCTGATCCGGGACCTGGCGCTCACCTACGACGACGACGGGGGCGACTTCTCCAACGCCGTGCACCGCTGCACGGGGGTCGGGAAGTGTCGCCTGACATCTCCGGCAGCGGTGGCGTGATGTGCCCGTCGTACCTCGCGACCCGGCAGGAGAAGGACTCCACCCGCGGCCGTGCTCGGGTGCTGCAGGAGATGGTCAACGGTTCGCAGGTGCAGGGCGGCTGGCGCTCACCCGAGGTGCACGAGGCGCTGGACCTGTGCCTGCAGTGCAAGGGCTGCGCCGTCGACTGCCCGACCGGCGTCGACATGGCCAGCTACAAGGCCGAGGTGCTCCATCAGTCGTACCGCCGCCGGCTTCGGCCGCGCTCGCACTACAGCCTCGGCTGGCTGCCCCGCTGGTCGCGGCTGGCGTCGCGTGCCCCCCGGCTCGTGAACGGGCTGATGCGGCTGCAACCGGCGGCCGCGGTGGGCAAGAAGCTCGCAGGAGTCGATCAACGGCGGCCGCTGCCGCCCTTCGCCGTGCAGACGTTCCGGGAGTGGTTCGCCGACCACCGCGCCGAGCGGGACGGCGCGGCCGACAGGGACCCGGTGATGCTCTGGGTCGACACCTGGACCAACCACTTCTCGCCGCAGGTCGGCGTCGCGGCGGTCGAGGTCCTGGAGGACGCCGGCTTCTCGGTGCGGATCCCCGACCGGCCGCTCTGCTGCGGACTCACCTGGATCTCGACAGGCCAGCTCGACGCAGCGAAGAAGCAACTGCGCGCCAGCATCGACGCGCTTGCCGGTGCTGCTGCGGACGGCATCCCGGTGGTCGGGCTGGAGCCGTCCTGCACCGCCGTCTTCCATGGGGACGCCAAAGAGCTGTTCGGGCCCGACGCTCGAGGGGTGCGGGAGGTCGCGGAGGCCACCCGGACTCTGGCGGAGCTGCTCACCGGTCGCAAAGCCTGGCGTCCTCCGGACCTGTCGGACGTGCGTGGCGTGGCGCAGCCGCACTGCCACCAGCACGCCGTCATGGGGTTCGGCGCCGACGAGGAGATCCTGCGCCGGGGTGGCGCCTCCGTGAAGGTGGTCGGCGGCTGCTGCGGGCTTGCCGGCAACTTCGGCGCCGAGCAGGGGCACTTCGACGTCTCCGTCGCCGTTGCGGAGACCGCGCTGCTGCCTGCGGTCCGGGCTGCCGGTGAGGACGCTGTCGTCCTTGCCGACGGGTTCTCCTGCCGCACGCAGGTGGACGACCTCACCGGACACCACGCCCAGCACCTCGCTGAAGTCCTCGCCGACAGGTTGCGCGACTGATCCTCGTGCGGAAGGGGGTGCCTGACGGGCGTCCTCGAACGGCGCGCCACCCTGCCTCGGACGGCACGCTGACGAACCGACCCCGAGGAGCGATGACGGTCCGTGAAGCGAAGACCGAGCGGCGGCACGGGCCTCCCACGAGGCTCGCGGACCGGATGGCGGTGCTAGGGACGGAGTCGCCTTCGCCGTCCTCGCCAAGGCGAGGAAGAGCCGCTGACCGAGGAGGAGCCCGCCGAGGACGAGGTCTTGGGTTTCGGCGAGGAGTTCGACGACGCGCAGTCGTTCGTCTGGGCAGACCGTGACTGTCAGCGCGGACGTCAACGAGGTCCTCGCCCCCGGCGTCTTCACGATCGCCGGCACCGAGAACACCACCATGGAGCCGCTGCGCGTCGTCGCCGACCCAGCCGCCGACGTCGAGGAGGACGTGGCAGTTCAGGTGACCCGGCACCGTGATGATGTTCGACCCGAACGACCTCAGCGAGATCGAGGGCGTCCTGGGCGACGAGTTCGACGAGAGCGTGTTCGAGGACTTTGAGGAGTCCGAGCCGTTCATCCTCGCCACCGCCCCTGAGCAACGACGTCGGCGAGCCGCTCGAAGACGAGTGACCAACTCTTTCGCTGGTCGGCGGCGGTCGACCACGGCCGCCGCCGCCGGAAGCACTCGACGAGGTGGCATCTTCGCTGGCCTCGCCCATGAACGCGGCGACCGACGTAGTGATGACGCTCCCATGATGGTGGACCCGTCGCGATGGCCGCAGCCGGTGGCCGTCGGGCTTTCGGGACTGTCCTGAGCAGTCTCTCCCGAGCTCGACTCCAGCCCGCCGGGACGGGGACGAGAACGGGTCCGGACGCCCACCCGTTCCGGGCATTCACGGGACGATGACTCGCCAGGCGCCGGAGTCGACCTCCCAACGGCGACAGGAGAACGGGCCACGGAACTCCCCGTCAGCGTTGCCCGGGAACGTCTCCCCCGGCGCGGCCCGCACCTCGACGACCCGTCCCCGTCCGGTGCGGACGTCACGGCGGTGGACGTGCGAGCCGTCCTTGAGCTGCAGGACGTAACCCAGCCGGGCAAGCGGGCCGACGGCGGTGGAGACGACCACGTCGACGAGCCCGTCGTGCGGGTCTGCGCCTGGGACGAGCGGGGCGCCGCCACCGACCGTGCCACCTAGTACTCCAGCCGTAGTTCGTGATCTTCGGCGTGTCGCTCCGTGAACTGGCACGGCCACCGCTTGATCATCACCCGCTGTGTGGACTTCGCATGATCTTGCGGTGGCCGCGTGCCACAACTTAGGCCCTGACGCGTGGCGGGACGGGCTGGACTAGCTGCGGCGTTATCCACGTCCGACGCCCGCCACAACGACGGGTGGTCACGGCAATCCCACCGGCTGTGTGTGCTGGTCGCCCACCGAGCGTCGGAGCCGCTGTCGGGCGGCGCGGCCTGCGGCTGGGGTCCGTACGGGCTGGGAGGCGTACCGGCCGCACCGACCTTCGCAGGATGATGCCGGCCTCCCTGAGATCCCGGCATCCGGGCCGATGTGGTCAGGTCGGCCACGTCGGCCGACCGCACTCGGCGGGGTCGTGCGCTCGCGGCGCGCTCGTTGTCGTAGCGCTCGATGCGCAGGCCGCCGAAGTCGCGTTGGCTGACCTCCTGGAAGTGCTCGCGCCAGAACGCTGACCGCTGGACCTCCTGCATCGGCTCCGGCGTCGGGTGCCACCGGGATCCGGGCAGGCTGACCACCCAGACCCGCTCGCAGCGCTCCAGGCGTCTGGTGAGCACTCGCGCGTCGACTTCCCGGGCGTACAGGTCACCAACCTCGTGCGGCAAGCCGTCGGGCGCCACGGCGACGTCACGAGGGAGTGGACGGTCGCCGGCCTGCTCCTGCAGGACCCAGTGGAACGGCGTCCGGGTCGCGGCGCCGGAGTACACGACGGCGTCGGTGGGCCGGCTGGCCTGCAGCAGCATCTCCGCGCCGCCTGGCAGGTCCTCGACAGCGGGCGCTCGGATCTTGGGGTGCACGTTCACCGCCGACAGCGCCAGCACGGCCGCGAGCACGCCGGCCTGCACGGCTCTGGGACGCAGCCGGCACAGGGCGAAGGCGATCAGGATGACCGCGCGGGCGTGATCGGGACAAGGTAGCGACTGCGCCACAACGGACGCAGCTCCGAGGCAAGGGCCAGGACCACGGGTGGCACGACCAGCCAGCTGGAGATCAGTACGCGCTGCCTAACCTCCACGCTGCAGCGCCCGGCTGACCTCGTGCTCGAGGTCCTCCACACGCGGCGCCTGGACGTCGTCCGCGGCGCCTGGACGTCGTCGACGAGCTCCAGCGAAGCGCCCGAACAGGTCGCCGAGCGCCTCGGGGAGCTGTTCAACCTGGTGCACGACCCGGCGACGCTGAGCGTGGCGTGGTCACGGGTCGCGGGCAACACCAGGGCCAGGTCTGCCGGGGTCGATGGCCGCAGGGCCGCCGACGTCGAGGACGCTGGCGTCCAGGCTTTCCTGGACGATCTACGGGAGTCGGTGAAGGCGGGAACGTTCCGTCCGATGCCGATCCGCGAGCGCATGATCCCCAAGCCTGTGGTGATGGGAAGATGCGCAGGTTGGGCATTCCGAACGTCCCCGACCGGGTGGTGCAGGCGGCGCTGAAGCTGGTGCTGGAACCGATCTTCGAGGCCGACTTCGTGCCGGTCTCCTACGGGTTCCGGGGCGCCTGCGCTCGCGGCGTCCGCTTGGGAAACGGGAGACGGTCGTCCGGCGGCCGGTAGACCACCTGGCTCACGAAGACGAAGCGGAGGACGAAGGCAGTGGCGAGCGTGAGCCCCTGAGCCAGCAGGGGGGCCAGTCCGATCCCGGAGACCAGGGCCGCGAGCACTGGCAGTCGGACCAATGCTTCGGCGTTGTTGGAGGCGAGGAACGTCACCCCGCGTCGCCAGAAGGATTTCTCACCGTCCCGCAAATCCCGGAAGACGAACCTCTCCTGCATCAGGAAGTTGTGGAT
>JALYMS010000408.1 GCA_030773535.1 Actinomycetota bacterium
CCTCGACCCGCGGCCAGGTGACGACGTCGGACTTCATCCGGATCGCCAGGATGCCGTCGTTCGCACCCTCCATCGTGCCCAGCGGTAGTAGCCGTCGTCGCGCTCGCAGGGCACGTACATGTCCAGCCGCGGCCAGTGGATGGCACCGCCTCCGGGGATCAGCCGGAAGGCGTCCTCCTGGACATCGATGCACTCCGCCATGCCGAGCAGATCGCTCACCGTGGCGTTGTCGATGATCAGCACCTGACTCGCCTTCCGTGCGCGGGCGGTGCCGCCGGTCGGACCGGCGGCACCACCCCTCCCCTCCGGGGAGTGCCTCAGCAGGATTCCTCGCTCAGAAGGATTCCTTGATGATGGTCTGGAACTCCTCGCTGCTGCTCAGGGCCTCCTCGACGACGCCCTGCCACTCCTCGCCGGACAGCAGCCCGAGGGGACGCTCCTGCTCCTCCATCTCGGCGAGCAGGTCCTCGTTCTCCCAGGCGCAGTCGAAGGCCTCCCGCAGCTCGGTGAGGCGCTCCTCCGGCAGTCCGGGCGGGGCCACGATCCCGCGGCCGGTCCGCTCCAGCGCGGCGAGCTCCTCCCGGAGCTGTTCACCGTTGTCGCCGGCCGGCTCGTAGTCGGCGAGCGTGGGCACGTCCCCCAACTGCTCCACCGGCTCCTCCGACGCCACCAGGACGGGGGTCACCTCCCCGGCCTCGATGGAGCTGAGCATGCTGTCCCAGGACTGCACGTACGCGTCCCCGTCGCCCTTGATCAAGGACAGCCGCGCTTCCTCCGAGCCCTGGAAGCCGGTGATCATCTCGGTCTCGAAGCCGTAGATCGCGGCCAGGATGTTGGGCGTGATGAAGTCGTTGGCCCCCGGTCCCGTGGAGGGCAAGCGGACCGTGCCCTTGTCGATGAGCTGTTGGAAGTCCTTCAGGTCCGAGTCCGGCGCGACGGCGACGGCCGAGACCGTGGCGACGAGGCGGCCCACGGCAGAGAACTCCGTCATGTCGAACTGCACGCCATCGGCCCCGGCGATCTGCGCGCTGACCGCGCCCACGGAGTTGACGATCTGGATGCGGCGCTCGTCGGGGGAGGTCGCGAAGGTCTGGTTGGTGGCCAGCAGACCGCCGGCACCGGGCTCGTTCTTCACGACGACCTTAGCCCCGAGGCACTCGCCGAGGTAGGGCGCGAGCGCCCGGGCGTAGGTGTCGTAGCCGCCGCCCGGGTCGTAGGGAACGACGAAGTCCACGTTCTGGCCGTCGTAGTAGGACTCCTGCTGCTCCGGGCTCTCCGCGGGGTCCGCGCTTCCGCCACCGCCGGAGCCGCCTCCGCACGCGGTCAGGGCCAGCGCGAGTGCGGTCGCCCCCGCCAGGTGGCGGTAGGGCGGTCGTGCCGTGCGGAGGGCTGCCTTCATGATTCGCTCCTCAGCGATGCGTGACGCGGGGGTCGGCGGGCGCGGAGCGTCCCGCCGGTCGGGGGGTCGGACGGCGCAGTGAGCCCGACGGGTCGTGGGGAGGACGTGCGAGAGCCGGACGGAGCCGGTGCCCGGTCCGCGGACGTCAACGGACGCCCGCTGCGAAGATCTCCGCCCGGTCCGGCGCCGGACCGGCCGAGAAGAGCAGCGACTTGATGACGAGCGGCACGACGTGAGCCGGTCGGATGAGCTCACCGAGGTCGACGTAGTCGAGCTCCTGCAGCGCCACTCCGTCGAGGCAGACCACCGGGACCGACAGGCCGACCTCGTCGCGCAGGATGTGACCGAGGCTGCTGCCGATGTCGCCGTCGACCAGCACGACGAGGGGGTTGCCCGCCCGAATCCACGGTTCCATCCCCGCGGCCAGGCCGTCGGCCAGGCCGCGCAGCCGCCGGTAGAGGGGCTCCCCTGCCCACTTGACGGAGAGGGCCAGCGGGGCCTGACCCTCTTCCAGCCCGTGCCGCAGCGCCGCCGCCCGCACCGCGCCTGCGACCGCCTCCGCGTCGACCTCGGTGGCCAGCTCCGGTCGCGGGTGCAGCACCGGGAGGTTCTGCAGCGGCAGCACCGCCTCATCGGAGATCGCCACGGTGTTGCCGCTCACCTGGACGGAGAACTGCGAGGCGCCGATGACCGTGGCCCGGATGCCTTCCGGTGGCTGGACCACCTTCGTGCCGAGGTGGCCGGAAGCGATCGCGGACCGGATCGAGTCCGCCAGCCCCAGCGCCAGGTCGCCGTAGTCCGCCCGCTCGCGGTCGTAGATGTACTCGGCGACGCCGCCGGAGAAGGTGACCACCTCCGGCGTGACGGCGGCACGGGCGAGAGGCTCGGTGACCATGAGTCGCCGGCCCAGCTCGCCGCCGTCATTACCGGCGATCATCTCGAGCAGCACCCCGGCCAGGGCCTGCACCAGCTGCTGCTCCGTCTCGGGCGGGAGCTCCTCCCCCAGCACGACGTCGGTGCCGAGGGTCGAGGCCGCGAGGTGCGCTTCCTCCTCCACGCGCACGACCCGGCGCCCGTCGCGGGCGATGAGCCGCCCGCCGACGGCCACCGCCGCGGTCGCGAGGACCTCGCCGTCCCGGCAGAGGGCGAACTTGCTCGTCCCACCGCCGATGTCGACGTTGAGCACGACCGTTCCCCGGCGGGACAGCGCGACCGCCCCCGACCCGTGGGCGGCCATGAGCGCTTCCAGGTGGTGCCCGGCAGAGGCGCAGACGAAGCGGCCGCCCTCCTCGGCGAACAGCTCCGCGATGGCCTTGGCGTTGCGCCGCTTCAGCGCCTCACCTGTGAGGATCACGGCTCCGGTGTCCACGTCGGCGCGGTTGATCCCCGCGTTCTCGTAGGCGGAGTGGATGAACGCCTCCAGGACCTCGGCGTCGATGCGGTTGTCGGGCAGGTACGGGGTGAGCGTGACCGGCGAACGCCAGAGCACCTGACGGCGGACCACGACGAACCGGCTCGACAGCGCCTGTGCCAGCCGCTGCATGTGCACGCGGGCGAACATCAGGTGCGAGGTCGAAGAGCCGATGTCGATGCCGACGGTGGTCAGCTCGACGTTCTCGACGTCCCAGTAGCCCTCGTCATCGTGCGCCCCCGAGCCGTGGTCGTGGTCGTGGCCGTCGGCCTCGGCGTGGTGGTCGTGGATGACCAGGTCCTCGGCGCGTACACCCCTGCCGCGGTTCAGCGACTCCGTCACGCGCTCTTCCTGGAGAGGAACTGCGTCATGCGGAACTCCGCCCCGGTCTTTGCCAGCTCCGCCTGGTACATCTCCCGGATGCGTGGGTCCTCGTCCTCGTACTCGATCTGCCGCCCGCCCTCCTTGAGCGAGACGTCCATGCCCATGAAGGTCTTCACCTTGTCCGCGGTGAACGGGTAGCGCAGCCCGCCGAAGGCGACCGCGAGGTAGCGCGCCGGGTCGGGGCTGGTGTTGAAGTGCTGGTGGAACATGCGGTCCGGCGGCGCGTAGACGACGCCGTGGCGCCAGTCGACGCGGTGGTAGTCCTCGTCTCCCTGGTACCAGAGCAACGAGTAGCCCTGGCCGGTGACGGCGTACACGTGGAAGTCTGCGCCGTGCCGGTGGCCCTTCTTGTACGTGCCGACCGGCATCTCCGAGATGTGGGCGTGCATCGTGCCGTCGGCGAGCACGAACATCATGTTGCTGCCGCCGGCGCCGCGGGCCTTCCACTCATGGAGCTCGAAGCTGGCGAGGTCGGGGACGAAGTTCGTCTCCCACATGTTGCGCCCCGGACGCACCGGGATGAAGTCGCCCTCGCCGGAGAAGTGCCGCTCGGTCCCGAGGCGCTCGGGGAACTCCGCTGGGTTGTCGAAGACGAATCCCTCGTTGTGGAACAGGTTCATCACGATCGGGGCGCTGGTCGTCGACGAGAGTCGCGCCGGCTCTGAGCCGCTGGCGTTGTAGTGCCGGTACCGGTGGTTCAGCGGAAGGGCGAAGAGGCTTTTCGGTCCCCACTCGAACGAGTGCCGGCGGCCGTCGGGCGCCTCGATGGTCGTGCTTCCCCGGCCGCTGAGCACGTAGACCACCTCTTCGTAGAGGTGCTTCTGCGGCTCCGTAGCCGACCCCGGTGGAAGGTCGAGGACGACCACGTCGATGAAGTCCCCGCGCCCCTTGACGTGCACGAAGGCGCCGTTGACGCCGGTGCGCGCCCACGGTGCGGTCTCGACGGCGAGCAGGTCGACGCCGAAGTCCTCCACGATGGGGATGCCCTCGCCGTCCGCCCACTGCAGGTACGGCACGGTCAAGAAGCGGACTTCGGGTTCCGTCGTCGTCATGTGTATGTGCTCCTGATCGTCTGGTG
>JALYMS010000409.1 GCA_030773535.1 Actinomycetota bacterium
GTGCACCCGCAGGGTCACCTCGTCGCCGCAGGTCGGATTGACGTGGTGCACCTCGGCCTCGAACGGCTCGCGCAGCCCACGCCCGTGCGGGTTCCGGTAGTGGTCCAGGATGATCTCCTGGTACATGTTCTCCAGCTGCATCAGCGGCTCGACCTCACACAGTTCCGAAGAACTTCTGGGCCGCACGAATTCCGTCGGCCAGCGCGTCGATGTCGTCGTACCCGGTGTGCACGTAGAACGTCGCGCGGGTGGTCGCCGGCACGCTGTAGCGCCGCACGACCGGCCATGCGCAGTGGTGTCCCACCCGGACGGCAATACCGAGGTCGTCGAGCACCTGGCCGACGTCGTGCGGGTGGACGCCCTCGACGGTGAAGGAGACCGCTCCCCCGCGGGCGACGGTGTCCGGCGGCCCGATCACGGTGACGCCCGGGATCTCGGCCAGCTTCTCGAGGGCGTACCCGGTCAGCGCCTTCTCGTGCGCCTCCACCCGCTCCATGCCCAGCGCCTGCAGGTAGTCGACGGCGGCGGCCAGGCCGATGACCTGCGCGCTCATGGGCACACCGGCCTCGAACCGCTGGGGCGGCGGCATGAAGGTGCTGCCCTCCATGCGAACGACCTCGATCATCGATCCGCCGGTGAGGAAAGGCGGCAGCTTGTCGAGGACCTCGTAGCGGCCCCACAGCACGCCGACCCCGGTGGGGCCCAGCATCTTGTGGCCGGAGAAGACCAGGAAGTCCGCACCGAGCTCGGCGACGTCGACCCGCTGGTGGGGCACCGACTGCGCGCCGTCGACCAGCACCAGGGCGCCGACCTCGCGGGCGCGGGCGACGATCGGCTCCAGCGGGTTGATGGTGCCGAGGATGTTCGACTGCTGGGTGACCGCGACCAGCTTCGTGCGCTCGTTGACCACGGTGCCGAGGTCGGCGAGGTCGAGCCGGCCGTCGTCGGTGAGCCCGAGCCAGCGCAGCGTCGCCCCGGTCCGCTCGCACAGCTGCTGCCACGGAACCAGGTTGGCGTGGTGCTCCATCTCGGTGACCACGATCTCGTCGCCCTGCCCCACGGCGTAGGTGCCGAAATCCGGCTCCTTGGCCGTGGCCGCGTTCGACAGCGCGTACGCCACCAGGTTGATCGCCTCGGTGGTGTTGCGGGTGAAGACGATCTCCCGCTCCGGCGCCCCGATGAAGGATCCGATGGTGGCGCGGGCCGCCTCGTAGGCGGCGGTCGCCTCCTCGGCGAGCTGGTGGGCTCCCCGGTGCGGGGCCGCGTTGACGTTCTCGTAGAACCAGCGCTCGGCGTCGAGGACGCTGCGCGGCTTCTGCGAGGTCGCCCCGGAGTCCAGGTAGACCAGCGGCTTCCCGTCGCGGACGGTCCGCGACAGGATCGGAAAGTCCGCCCGGATCGCCTCGACGTCCAGCGGCAGCGGGGCGCGCGTCCCGGCGGGACGCGAGACGGTCTGGGTCATGCGGGGGTACCTCCCGGGCCGGCCTGCTCCAGGCTCGCCTGCTCCTTGGAGTCCTTCACGTAGGCGGCGTAGCCCTGGGACTCCAGCTTGTCGGCCAGCTCCGGGCCGCCCTCCTCGACGACCCGTCCGTTGACGAAGACGTGCACGAAGTCGGGCTTGATGTAGCGCAGGATGCGCGTGTAGTGGGTGATCAGCAGGACGCCGATCTCCCCCTCCTCGCGGGTGCGGTTGACGCCCTCGGAGACGATCCGGAGCGCGTCGACGTCCAGGCCGGAGTCGGTCTCGTCGAGGATGGCGATCTTCGGCTTGAGCAGCCGCATCTGCAGGATCTCGTGGCGCTTCTTCTCACCGCCGGAGAAGCCTTCGTTGACGTTGCGCTCGGCGAACACGGGGTCCATCTCCAGCGCCGTCATCTCGGACTTGACGTCCTTGACCCAGGTACGGAGCTTCGGCGCCTCGCCCTTGATCGCGGTGGCCGCGGTGCGCAGGAAGTTCGAGACGCTCACCCCGGGCACCTCGACGGGGTACTGCATCGCCAGGAACAGCCCGGCGCGGGCCCGCTCGTCGACGCTCATGGCCAGGACGTCCTCGCCGTCCAGGGTCACCGAGCCGCCGGTGATCGTGTACTTGGGGTGGCCGGCGATGGAGTAGGCCAAGGTGGACTTGCCGGAGCCGTTGGGCCCCATGATGGCGTGGGTCTCCCCCGCGCGGACGGTCAGGTCGACGCCGCGGAGGATCTCCTTAGGCCCCTCACCTGTCTTGGGGTCGCCGTCGCCGACGGTCACGTGCAGGTCGCGGATCTCCAGGACGCTGCCGCCGGTGGTGCCGGCGGGGCTCTGGGTCGCGGTGGGACTGGTCACGGTCTGGCTCCTCAATTGGCGGCCGCGGCGAGGGGGGCTGCGCCGTCGGCGGACGTATCCACGTAGACGTCGTCGCCCTCCACCCGGACCGGGTAGACGGTGACCGGCTCGGTGGCCGGGAGGTTGGTGGGCTCGCCGGTGCGCAGGTCGAAGCACGACCCGTGCAGCGCGCACTCGATGGTGGGGGCGCCGTCGACCTCGTCGACGTCGCCGTCGGTCAGCGGGACGTCGGCGTGCGAGCAACGGTCCTCGAGGGCGAACAGCTCGCCCTCGAAACGGACGATCGCGACGTCCACGTCAGGCAGCTGCACCTGCAGGGCGCCGTCCTCGGGCACCTCGGACAGCGCGCAGACGCGCTTGAAGGCCATGGCTCACGCCACCTCGACGGGCTGGTCATCGAGGCCGGGCAGGGCGCCGAGGCGGGCCTCGATCGTGCCCATGAGGCGGTCCTGCAGCTCCGGCAGCCCGATGTGCTGGACGACGTCGGCGAAGAAGCCACGCACCACCAGGCGCCGGGCGGTCTCGGCGTCGATGCCGCGGGAGCAGAGGTAGAACAGCTGCTCGTCGTCGAACCGGCCGGTGGCGCTGGCGTGACCGGCCCCGACGATCTCGCCGGTCTCGATCTCCAGGTTGGGGACCGAGTCGGCGCGGGCGCCGTCGGTCAGCACCAGGTTGCGGTTCAGCTCGTAGGTGTCGGTGCCGATCGCGGCGGGCCGGATGCGGACGTCGCCGATCCAGACCGTGCGGGCGTCCTCGCCCTGGAGCGCGCCCTTGTAGAGGACGTTGCTCTTGCAGTTCGGAACGGCGTGGTCGACCCAGAGCCGGTGCTCCTGGTGCTGGGTCTCGTCGGCGAAGTACACGCCGAAGAGCTCCGCCGAGCCGCCGGGACCGGAGTACTGGACGTTGCTCACCAGGCGGACGACGTCCCCGCCGAGGGTCACCACGACCTGCTTGAAGGTCGCATCCCGGCCAACGACGGCGTCGTACTGGCCGCCGTGGACGGCGCCGGGCGACCACTCCTGGACCGAGACGAGCGTGACGTCCGCGCCGTCCCCGATCAGGACGGCGACCCCACCGGCGTAGCGAGCCAGGCCGCTGTGGTCGAGCACGATCGTCGCCTTGGCGAAGTTGCCGACCTCGACGACGAGCTGGCCCCAGACGACCGGCGGCTCACCGGCGTCGCTGCCGACGCCGGACAGCCCGAGGGTGACCGGCCGGTCCAGCTGCGCCTCGGCGGGCACGCGGACGACCGCCGCGCCACCGCTGAGCTGCCGGGCCAGCGCAGCCAGCCGGTCGGCCGGCTCGGGCAGCCCCTTGAGCAGCGGGTCGTCGGCCTCGACGGAGGAGAGCCCGACCCCCTCCGGGAGGTCGGTCGACCAGGTGAGGTGCGCGGACGGCCCTGATGGAGATGGCGCAGCGCCGTCGAGCAGCGGGCGGATCCGCTTCATCGGCGTGAAGCGCCAGGTCTCCTCCCGGCCGGTCGGCACGCCGAACGCGTCCGGATCCAGCGACGTGAACCGCTCGGCCGGCGAGCCGGTCGGCACCGGGCCACCGTGCGAGTGCGCTCCCGGCGAGGCCTGACCGGCAGTGCCGGTGCCGGCGGCGGGGGTCGTCGGCGGCCCGGCCTGGGCGCCCACGCCCGGAGCGAAGAGCTCCCCCGCGAGGTCCGCCGACTCGGTAGTGAGGTCCGTCGTGCTGGGACGGGGCACACCGGTGGTGGGCGCACTGGTGGTGCCGGTGGTCTCGGAGGGCATCAGCCGACGGCACCTTCCATCTGCAGCTCGATCAGCCGGTTGAGCTCCAGGGCGTACTCCATGGGCAGCTCGCGGGCGATCGGCTCGACGAAGCCCCGCACCACCATGGCCATGGCCTCGTCCTCGGACAGCCCGCGGCTCATGAGGTAGAACAGCTGGTCCTCGCTGACCCGGGAGACGGTCGCCTCGTGGCCCATGGCGACGTCGTCCTCGCGGACGTCGACGTAGGGGTAGGTGTCCGAGCGGCTGATGGTGTCGACCAGCAGCGCGTCGCACTTCACCGTCGACTTGGAGCCGTAGGCGCCCTCGTCGATCTGGACGAGGCCGCGGTAGGACGTCCGGCCACCGCCACGGGCCACCGACTTCGACACGATCGTCGACGAGGTGTGCGGGGCGGCGTGCACCATCTTGGCGCCGGCGTCCTGGTGCTGGCCCTCGCCGGCGAAGGCGATGGAGAGCACCTCGCCCTTGGCGTGCTCGCCGGTCATCCAGACGGCCGGGTACTTCATCGTCACCTTGGAGCCGATGTTGCCGTCGACCCACTCCATGGTCGCGCCCTCGTGGGCCACAGCCCGCTTGGTGACCAGGTTGTAGACGTTGTTCGACCAGTTCTGGATCGTCGTGTACCGGCAGCGGGCGTTCTTCTTCACGATGATCTCGACCACCGCGGAGTGCAGCGAGTCACTCTTGTAGATCGGCGCGGTGCAGCCCTCGACGTAGTGCACGTAGGCGCCCTCGTCGATGATCATCAGCGTCCGCTCGAACTGGCCCATGTTCTCGGTGTTGATCCGGAAGTAGGCCTGCAGCGGGATCTCGACGTGCACGCCCGGGGGCACGTAGATGAACGAGCCGCCCGACCAGACGGCGGTGTTCAGCGCGGCGAACTTGTTGTCGCCGGACGGGATCACCGAGCCGAAGTACTCGCGGAAGAGGTCTTCGTGCTCCCTGAGCGCCGTGTCGGTGTCGAGGAAGAGGACGCCCTGCTCCTCGAGGTCCTCACGGATCTTGTGGTAAACGACCTCGGACTCGTACTGGGCCGCGACACCCGACACGAGGCGCTGCTTCTCCGCCTCGGGGATGCCGAGCTTGTCGTAGGTGTTCTTGATGTCGGCCGGGAGGTCGTCCCAGGTCGCCGCCTGCGCCTCGGTCGACTTCACGAAGTACTTGATGTTCTGGAAGTCGATGCCGGAGAGGTCCGATCCCCAGTCGGGCATGGGCTTGCGGCCGAAGAGCTTGAGCGCCTTGAGCCGGCGCTCGAGCATCCACTCCGGCTCGCCCTTGCGGGTGGAGATGTCACGGACGACGTCCTCGTCGATGCCACGGCGGGCCGACGCGCCGGCGGTGTCGACGTCCGCCCAGCCGTACTTGTAACGGCCGAGCTGGTCGATCTGCTCGTCCTGCGTCAGCGGCTGTGTCGGTGACCCTGTGGTCACCGGCTGGGTGGTGGTCATGCGGGCGTCCTCTCCCGGTCGTTCGTGGGCGTCAAGGTGGGGGACGTGCTGGCGGTGGACGGCGTGGTGCGCTGGTGGGACGGCGCTGCTCGCTCACCTGGTACAGGGCGTTCCGGGGTCGATCTGTTCCCCGGACGCAGGGGTCCTGGGATGTGTGTGGTGCAGATCCCGTCGCCGTGCGCGATGGTCGCCAGCCGTTGCACGTGCGTGCCTACGAGCCGGCTGATGACGGCGGTCTCCGCCTCGCACAGCTGCGGGAACTCCGCGGCCACGTGCGCCACCGGGCAGTGGTGCTGGCAGAGCTGCCCACCGCCGGAGAGGGCCGAAGCCGTCGCAGCGTAGCCCTCGGCCGTGAGCGCGGCGGCCAGGGCCTGGGCCCGGTCGACGGGGGCGCCGGAGCGGCCGGTGACGACCTGCTCCACGGCGGTCGAGCAGCGCTCCTCCAGCCCGGCCAGCTGCTGCTCGGCCACCGCCCGTACCGCGTCGGGACCGCCGGCAGCGGCCACGTATCGCAGGGCGGTCAGTGCGAGGTCGTCGTAGGCGTGCGGAAAGGCGGACCGGCCCGCGTCGGTGAGGTGGAACTGCCGGGCGGGACGGCCCCGGCCGCGGGAAGTCGCCCTGGCTCCCGCGCCCGGTCCGCTCACGCGCTCCTCGAGCCGGCCGCCGGCCACCAGCGCGTCGAGGTGCCGGCGGACCGCGGCCGGCGAGATGCCCAGCCGGGAGGCGAGCTCGGTGGCGGTCTGCGGCCCGTGCTCCAGGAGCAGGGCGCTGACGCGATCGCGCGTGCGCCCGTCGTCGGCGACCGCCGACGGCCGGGACTGCACGCTGGTTTCCACAACACGAGTGTGTCCTATTTCGGAAAGGCTGCAAGCGAGGGGAGCCTTGGTTGCCCGTGCCCGGCCTCGTCCGTGACCGACCTCACCTCGCGGGTCGCCGCCTAGCATCGGGTCGTGCCGGTCCCGTCCACCGCCTTCTCCCCCGCTGCCATCTCCCGGGTCGCCCTGGCCAACGCCGTCGCCAACGGCGCCATCGTCGTCACCGGCGGCGCGGTGCGCCTGACGGGCTCGGGCCTGGGCTGTCCCACCTGGCCGCGCTGCACCGACGAGAGCTTCGTGAACACCCCCGAACTGGCCGTGCAGGGGGTGATCGAGTTCGGCAATCGGACGCTCACCGGTGTCCTGGGCGTCATCGCGATCGCACTGCTGGTCGCGGTCTTCCGCTCGCCCCGTCGCGATCTGCGAGCGCTGGCGGTGTGGAGCTTCGTGGGGGTGGCGGCCCAGGCGATGCTCGGAGGCGTCACCGTGCTGACCGAGCTCAACCCCTGGATCGTGGCCGCGCACTTCCTCGTCTCCGCCGTCCTCGTGGCCCTGGCGACGACGCTGTGGCTGCGCTCGCGGGAGCCGGGGGTCGGGCAGCCGTTGCTGCGCCGTCCCTTCCCGGTCCTGGTGACCGGCATCGCGGCCGTGACCGCGGCCGTGCTCCTGATCGGCACCGTCGTCACGGGCAGCGGTCCGCACAGCGGCGACCTCGACGAGGAGGACGGCGTCACCACGGTGGACCGAATGGGCTTCGACCCCGAGCTGGTCAGCCAGGTGCACGCCGACCTCGTCTTCCTGCTGCTCGGCCTGACCATCGCCCTGCTGGTCGCCCTCTACGCCACCGACGCTCCCGGTCGGGTGCAGCGGGCCGCCCGCGACCTGCTCGTCATCCAGCTCGCGCAAGGCCTCGTCGGCTACGTGCAGTACTTCACCGAACTGCCGATCGCCCTGGTGCTGGTGCACATGCTCGGCGCGGTCCTGGTCACCGCATGCACCGCGCGCCTCGTCTGGTCGGTCCGCGGCCCGGCGTCGGACGTCCCCCTCCACTCCCCCGCCCGGCCCGCCGCGGCCGCCCGCTGAGCCCTATCGCGCCGCTCTCAGCGTGGCGTCGTGAGCTGACCGACTCGCTGAATCGACCTCGGCCCGGTTGCTCGAGGTCACATCGCCCGGCAGCTAACGTGCCCGCCATGACCTGGCCCGTAACCCCCCTGCTGCTCGTGGCGTTCGCGGGTGTCGGCGTGCTGGTGGGATTCGCTCGCGCAGCACGATGGACGTGGCCGGTCGTACTCGTTGCGATCGCAATCGCGGGTCTCCTCTTCGTGCCCGTGCGATGCGCGACCGGCGTCGCCGCCAGCCCATTCAACGACGTGACGGGACTCGCGAAGCCGACCGGGTGCGAGGGCCTCGCGCGCGCTGAGCTGCCGGAACTCGGCCCGCTGTCGAGTGACACCGTCGGATTCGGGCTGGCGATCGCCGCCGTCGCGTTCGCCGTCTGGACGGCAGCACTTGTCGCGGGGCGCCGCACCACGGACTGAGCCGCATTCGTGCCGAAATACGCATGGCGGCGGTCATCCGGGGGCGCGAAACGACCGTCGTACGCATGCCGGCGGTGATGCCGGCGGACCGGTCGTTCAGACGATGGCGTCGACGATGATCGCGACGGAGAGCAGCGCCAGGTACGAGATCGAGACGTGGAACAGCTGCATCGGCTTGGTCTCCCCGCCCCGCTTGATCCGGGCGAGCAGCCGGTGCGCCTCCACGATTAACCAGGCGCCCAGCGCGGCGGCCGCGATCGTGTAGCCCAGGCCGATCCCGTGGTCGTTCCCCACCGGCCAGAGCAGCAGTGAGACGGCGACGGTCAGCCAGGTCCAGACCACGGACTGCCGGCCGA
>JALYMS010000410.1 GCA_030773535.1 Actinomycetota bacterium
TTCGGGTCCCACGACGCGGACCGGGACGACCGCGCACCACACCCGAGCACCTGCTGGGCGACAAGGGCTACTCATCTCGAGCCAACCGGGCTCTGCTGGCCGGACGGGGCATCGTCGTCACGATCCCTGCGCGCGCCGATCAGCTCGCCAACCGGCCCCGCCGAGGCCGCGCCGGAGGCCGCCCGTACGCCTTCGACAAGGACGCCTACAAAGGCCGCAACATCGTCGAGCGGGCGTTCAACCGACTCAAGCAGTGGCGCAGCATCGCCACCCGCTACGACAAGACGGCCGTCAACTACCGCGCCGGAATCGTCCTCGCCAGCATGATCATCTGGCTCACCACATGATCCAAGAGACAGGCCCTAGTCGGCAGGCAGACCGCGGTCGACCACGGCCTGCTTGGCGCTGCAGAGCAGACAGCACCCGATCCCAGGTGCCATCGACAGCGAACCGGTGGTGTCGCTTCCACACCGTCTGCCACGGCCCGAATTCCGCCGGCAGGTCACGCCAAGCGACGCCGGTGCGGTACCGGTGGATCGCTCCCTCGACGCGGTGATCGCGCATGGGCCTGCCCCGCGCCCCCTTCACCGGCGGCAGCAGCGGCTCGACACGAGCCCACATCTCGTCACTGAGCACCGGCTTTCAGGTCATCGGGCAAGCATCAGCCCCTCAACCCGCCTGATATTGGAGACACGCCCTAGCCCCGCTACCGCCCGCCCCAACCACGCCGGTCGGGGCGGGCGGCGGTTCGGCGCTGTGAGGGCCGCAGAACCGCGGGGGAGGGTGAGGAGGGGCGGGGCGTTTCAGGCCGTCAGCGGGGCGCGCAGCGCCGCGACGGCGCTCTCAGACGAGTAGCACGATGAGCCCGACGACGATGGCGGCGGCGGCGGGTGAAAGCGGAGCGGGAGCAGGCCGCCGAGCAGCCCCAGCGGGACGCCGCGGAGGTTGAGCGGCTGCTGCGGGACGCCGTGCCCGAGCCGGTGCCCTACCGGGGGGACGTGTCCTGGCAGGACCGGGCGGCGTGCGTCGGGATAGACCCTGAGCTGTTCTTCGAGCAGCACGTCGGGCCGCAGGTGCGGGCGGCGTGCCTGGGCTGCCCGGTACGGGCGGAGTGCCTGGGCACGGCGCTGACCGAGCTGGGCGACACGCCCGGCACGTGGGGGCTCTGGGGCGGTACGTCGCACCGCCAGCGGCAGCGGCTACAGCGGGGTGCGCGCGACAGCGGCGTGACACGAGGTGACACGAAACGCCGCCGAACCGCCGGAGCCGTCCTCACAGATCAGACCCCTGTTGCCTGCTGTTAGCGCAGGTCAACAGGGGTCCGCCGCTGTTTCAGGTGCAGGTTAGAGGCCCTGCTCAGGCCCCCGAATCAAATGTCGTAGTACATCGCGAACTCGTGCGGGTGCGGGCGGAGGCGGATCGGGTCGATCTCGAACTCCCGCTTGTACTCGATCCACGTCTCGATCAGGTCGGGGGTGAAGACCCCGCCGTCGACGAGGTACTCGTGGTCGACCTCGAGCCGGTCGAGGACGGCGTCGAGCGAGGCGGGCACCTTCTCGATGCCGAGAGCCTCCTCGGGCGGCAGCTCGTAGAGGTCCTTGTCGACCGGCGCCGGCGGCTCGATCTTGTTCTTCACGCCGTCGAGGCCGGCCATCAGCATCGCCGAGAAGGCGAGGTACGGGTTCGCCGACGGGTCGGGCACGCGAAACTCGATGCGCCTGGCCTTCGGGTTGTCGCCCGAGATCGGGATCCGGGTGCACGCCGAGCGGTTGCGAGCCGAGTAGACGAGGTTGATCGGCGCCTCGTAGCCGGGCACCAGGCGGTGGTAGCTGTTCACCGTCGGGTTCGTGAAGGCGAGCAGCGACGGGGCGTGCTTGAGCAGGCCACCGATGTAGTGCCGGGCCATGTCGGACAGGCCGGCGTAGCCGGTCTCGGCGTGGAAGAGCGGCTCCCCGTCCATCCAGAGGCTCTGGTGGCAGTGCATGCCCGACCCGTTGTCACCGAACAGCGGCTTGGGCATGAAGGTGACGCTCTTGCCCGCGGCCCAGGCGGTGTTCTTGATGACGTACTTGAACAACATCAGGCTGTCGGCCGAGCGCAGCAGCGTGTCGAACTTGTAGTTGATCTCGGCCTGACCGCCGGTGCCGACCTCGTGGTGACCACGCTCGAGTTCGAGCCCGGCGGCGGTCAGGTGGGTCATCATGGTCGAGCGCAGGTCGCTCTGCTGGTCGTAGGGCTCCACGGGGAAGTAGCCACCCTTGAGCCGGGCCTTGTACCCGCGGTTGGGGGAGCCGTCGGCGTCGGTCGAGCGGCCCGAGTTCCAGCTGCCCTCGGCGGAGTCGATGTGGTAGTAGCCCTCGTTGATGCCGGTGTCGTAGCGGACCGAGTCGAAGATGTAGAACTCCGCCTCGGCGCCGAAGTAGGCGGTGTCGGCGATGCCGCTCGAGGCCAGATAGGCCTCGGCCTTCTTCGCCACGTTGCGCGGGTCACGGCTGTAGGCCTCGCGCGTTATCGGGTCGTGGATGAAGAAGTTGACGTTCAGCGTCTTGTGACGGCGGAACGGGTCCAGGAACGCGCTGTTGGCGTCGGGCAGCAGCAGCATGTCCGACTCGTTGATCGCCTGGAACCCGCGGATCGAGGAGCCGTCGAAGCCGAGCCCCTCGGAGAAGGTGTCCTCGCCGAACGTCGACGCCGGGATGGTGAAGTGCTGCATGACGCCGGGAAGATCGCAGAAGCGGACGTCGACGAATTCGACGTCGTTGTCGCGGATGTAGGCAGCGACCTCGTCGGGACTGGTGAACATCGATCCTCCGGGAGTGGGCGGACTGCCGGACCAGAACCTACGAGCGAGGAGTTGCCCCCGGGTGTCCCGGTTGTTTCGGAGCGGTAACACCGCCCCCGGCGTGTCGCCGGGGGCGCCGCTCCGGTGGCGCCGGGAGGCTGGAGGCGGGTCCTACGCTTGCGGGCATGGTCGGGGACGCATCGCCACCCTCTCAGGATCGGGTGCGCGGCGCCTCTCTGGGGCTGCCCGCGGACGGCCCCGGATCGCTCGCCGGCTTTCAGACCCGGGCCGCCGCCTTCCTGGTCGACATGGTCGGGGCGGCGCTGCTCGCCGCGTTGTTCACGGCGCCGGACCTGCCCGGCAACTGGAGCCTGGTGGCCTTCGTCGCGATCACGGTGGGTCCGCTCGTGCTCGTCGGGCAGACCCCGGGCATGCGCCTGCTCGGTCTGCGCCTGGCGCATCCGAGGGAGGGGGAGCGGCTGGCGCCGTGGCGGGCGATCGTCCGCACGGCGCTGTTGTGCCTGCTGGTCCCGGCGCTGCTCGTGGACGCCGACGGCCGCGGCCTGCATGACCGGCTCACCGGCACCGCCGTCGTCCACGAGCGATGATCATCCGCCGCGAGCACCCCCGCGACCATGCCGCCGTCCGGATGGTGCACACAGCAGCGTTCCGGACTCAGGGCGGTCGAGGCGACGTCGTCGAGGCGCGGCTCGTCGACGAGCTGAGGGAGGACTCCGGCTTCCTGCCCTACCTGTCGCTTGTCGCCGTGGACGGTCACGAAATCGTCGGTGCGGTGATCGCCACTCGCGGCTGGCTGGAACCGCTCGGTATCCCGGTCCTGGGCCTGGGGCCGCTCGGCGTCCGCCCGGAGCGCCAGCGGACCGGCGTCGGAACGGTGCTGTCCATGCCTTACTGGCTGTGGCCGAGGCCGCCGACGAGCGGCTGGTGGCGCTGTTGGGCTCGCCGGACTACTACCGGCGGTTCGACTTCGTCCCCGCGGCGGGGTTGGGCGTCACACCACCCGACCCGGCGTGGGCCGAGCACTTCCAGGCGCGTCACCTGAACGGCCCGCCCGTGCGGGGCGCCTTCCGGTACGCGGAGCCCTTCCAGCGGCTCTGACCCGCGTCAGCGGCGGCGGACCTGGCGCTGGCTGACCGACATCTGCTTGCCGCCGGGCAGCGGTCCACCGGGGACCGGCATCCGGCTGCCGCCCATCGCGCTCATCCTGCGACCCAGGGCGTTCAGCTCCGCGCCGGTGAGGTTGCGCGGCAGCTTCATGACGTGGCTGCTCAGCTTTCGCAGCGGGATCTGCTTGTCCTCGTCCCCTACGACGATGTCGTAGATCGGCGTGTCGCCGACGATGCGGGCGACCTTCTTCTTCTCCTGGGCCAGCAGGCCACGCACACGCGAGGGCTCTCCCTCGGCGACGAGGATCACCCCCGGGCGGCCGAGCACGCGGTGCACGGCGTCCAGCTGTGCAGTGCCGGCGACGCCGGCGCTGACCCGCCAGTCGCCGCGCATGCCTTCGAGTACCCACGCGGCCGCCCCTGGTTGTCCCTCCACCTGGCGGTAGGCCGAGCCCTGGGCGCGCCGGCCGAAGACGACCAGGGCCGCCAGCAATCCGGTGATGATCGCCAGGGGCAGGAAGAGGAACGGCGAGTTGAACAGGATCCCGATCAGCTCGACCACCGCCGTGCCCACCACGAAGGCGATGAGCATGATCCAAGGCAGCTTGGCGTCGTTCTTGCGGGTCAGCGAGTAGGCCTGCTTCATCATGCGGGCCTGGCTGCCGAGCTTCTTCAGCCGCTGCTTCTTCGGCTTGCCCTTGCGGTTCAGCTTGACCGCCCCGGCGCCGGAAGCCGTTGCCCCCGAGCCCCTGCCCCGGCCGGCGTCCTTGGGAGCGCGACCTGCCTTGCCGCTCGGAGCGCCGGTGTCAGTGGGCTTGCTGCGTGCCATGCCCCCCAGGATAGGGGCGGGTGTCGCTGTGTTCCCCCTCCGCCGGCGGGGCGTGCCGACGGTCAGGCGGGCGAGGTTGCTGCGCGGGCCTCGATCGCCTGCTGGTAGAGCCGGCCGGCGCGGTACGAGCTGCGGACCAGGGGACCGGCCAGCACACCCGCGAAGCCCATCCGCTCGGCGTCGGCCGAGAATCCGACGAACTCCTCGGGCTTGACCCAGCGGACGACGGGATGGTGCCGGGGGGAGGGGCGCAGGTACTGGGTGATCGTCAGCAGGTCGCAGCCGGCGTCGTGCAGCGACTGCATGGCCTCGAGGACCTCGTGCGGCTCCTCGCCCATGCCCAGGATGAGGTTGGACTTGGTGACCAGCCCGGCCTCGCGGGCGGCGGTGATGACCGCCAGCGAGCGCTCGAAGCGGAAACCGGGCCGGATGCGCTTGAAGATGCGCGGAACCGTCTCGACGTTGTGCGCGAGGACCTCTGGCCGGGCGGAGAACACCTCGGCCAGCTGGTCGGGATCGGCGTTGAAGTCGGGGATCAGCAGCTCGACTCCGCAACCGGGGAGCTGCGCGTGGATCTGGCGGACCGTCTCGGCGTAGAGCCAGGCGCCGCCGTCGGGGAGGTCGTCACGGGCCACGCCGGTGACCGTCGCGTAGCGCAGACCCATGGTCGCGACGCTCTCCGCGACCCGCCTCGGCTCGTCGGCGTCGAAGTCGGCCGGCTTGCCCGTGTCGATCTGGCAGAAGTCGCAGCGTCGGGTGCACTGGTCGCCACCGATGAGGAAGGTGGCTTCCCGGTCCTCCCAGCACTCGTAGATGTTGGGGCAGCCGGCCTCTTCGCAGACCGTGTGCAGACCCTCGCGGCGGACCAGCGACTTCAGCTCGGTGTACTCCGGCCCGGTCCTCAGCCGCGTCTTGATCCACTCGGGCTTGCGCTCGATCGGGACCTGGCTGTTGCGGACCTCGAGGCGGAGCAGTTTGCGGCCCGCCGGCTCGATCGTCGATCCCGCGGAGGGCACCGGAACAGCGGGCTCGCTCATGATCTCCACGGTACTCCCGGACGCACGACGCCCCCGCTGCACGAGGCAGCGGGGGCGTCGGATGGAACGAGGCGCTCAGGCCTGGCCTGCCGCCGGACCTGCCGTCGGACCCTCGTCGGCGCCGCCGCCGGACGTGAAGGGCTCCGGCGCGGTCTCCTCGGGCTTGGTCTCGCCGTCGGGGCCGTCGCCGTCGATGAACTGGGCGTCCCGGATCCCCATGTCGGACTCCGGTGGGGCGGAGTCGCCGGACTCGTTCATGGCGGTGGAGACGGTCTTGCCGGAGTTGTCGGGGGAGTTGGGCACGGGGTCCTCTCGGTAGCTGGGCACGGGCCCGTCGCCGGCCGGCGCGGGAGTCCAGTCATCGTTCTTGTTGCGGCGGAGCAGTGCGAAGACGCCCGCACCGACGGCGAGGGCGAGCAGCAGCCACGGCCAGCGGCGCGGTTCGGGGGCGACAGGGCTGCGACGGCGGACCTGCTCGGCCGTGGCGGCCGCCTTCTTCTCGAACTCCGAGCGCTTGCCGGCCGCCACCTTGCGCGCCTTCTTCGCGGCCTTGCGCGCCTTCCGGGTGGACTCGGCGGCCCCGGCGGCGACTTCGGCACGGCGGGCGTCGATCTCGCTGCGGGCGCTGTCGACCCCGGCCACCAGCGCCTCGCGGGCGCTCTCGAGCGCCGGCGTCACGGCGTCCCGGGCGGCGGAGACGCGTGGCGCCGCGTAGGCGAGCGCCGCGACCTGCGCCGCGCTGAGCCGGGGGACGACGTCGTTCTTGAGCGACTTCTGGGCGGCCTCGACGTGCGGTGCCAGGTCCTGGGCGGCCCTCTGCGCCGCCAGCACGGCGGCAGCGATCCGCGGCGCCGCCGCCTTCCGGGCCGCCTCCACGTGGGGGACGAGGGTGTCCCGGGCGGACACGACGCTCACCCGGGCCGACGCGACCGCGGGGGCGGCGACGGCGGCGGCCGCGGCGACCTTGGGTACGACGGCCTTCTGCGCCGCCTCGAACGCGGGCGCGGCCGCCTCGAGGGCGGCGTCCACCCGCGGGCCGAGCTGATCGGCCGCCAAGCGGGCCGCCTCGCTCACGGCCGTGCCGATGTGGGTGAAGCCCTCCTGGAGTTCGGCGCCGATGACCTGACCGGGCGTCTTCTTGCGGTACACGAGCTTTACCTCCGAGTCGGATCGTCTCCGCGCCATCCTGCCGGGTCCGCGTGCCGAGCACACCCCGGGGGACCCCCGGCCCAAGGGGCTGCACCGGGTGCCGCCGTCGTCGACGCAGGTCCGGACGCCGAGCGGCGGCAGGTCCCCGGGCACCGGCCACCCCGCTCCGGCCTTTTCTCGAGTAACTCCCGGGGCGAGGGCGCGGGCGGGCAGGGGGCGCGGGAGCTCGTTCCGAAGGGTTCCGACGGGCGTCCCGCCTGTTGAGCAGCCCGTCGCCCGCTCGCGGTAGGCTCGATGCCGTGACCGGGCGGCTCCTGCTTCTCCGGCCGTGCTGACCTGAGACGTCTCTCGCAGCACGGCGACCCCTCCATGCGTGAGGGGTTTTTTTCTGCCCGCCGCCGGTACGAGCGCACCAGAGACCCCG
>JALYMS010000411.1 GCA_030773535.1 Actinomycetota bacterium
GTTCGTGACCGATCCAGTCGAAGGGGGAACCGTGCCCCGCGACGCCCGCTCCGGGCCCACCCGCGACCGTGCTCCCCGGGCCTCCGGCCGGCGGTCGCGCCCCGCCCCCCGGCCGGCGACGTCGTCCCTGGCCGGCGGGGAGATGCGGAGCGCCGGCCTACCCTCGGCCCGCCGCCCGGCGCTTCCGGTCCCCGTCGAGGCCGTGGGGGCGAGGGCTGACGGCCTGGTCGTGGGCACGGTCCCGCCGGCCGCCCGCATGAGTGGAGCGCTCCTCGTCGGCTCCGCCCTCGTCGCGGTCGCCGCGTTGTTCCCGACGTATCTCGTCGTGGCCGGCGAGCCCCTCTCCTCGACCGCGGGCGCCGCAGGGGTGCCCGTGGCTCTGCTCGTGCCGGTCGCCCACCTGCTGGTCGGCGGGTGGCTGGTGCGGGGCGCCGTCCCCAAGTTCGGCCTCGCCTACGCCGGGACGTCGGGTGCGCTGGCCCTGGGCCAGCTGCTCATCGAGCTGTACCGGGGACGGAGCTCCACGGCCAGGTCGGCCGTCGAGGTGCTCGGCGGGGAACGGGTGCTCACCAGCAGCGTGGAGGTGGCGCCGGGCTGGGTGCTGGGCGTGGCCGCCCTCTGCCTCGTCGTCCTGGCCGGGATCTGCGCTGCCGCCGCGTGGGGCCGAACCGTCATGGACGACAGCGGACCCCTGGACGACGTCCGCTCCGCCCTGGCCGGCGCAACCGTCCTGCTGGGGGTCGCGAGCGTCCTGTGCCTGGCGCTCCCGGCCGCCGACGTTCCCGATCAGCTCGTCACCGATCCCTCGACCGGCCTGCAGACCGTGGTCACCCGCGAGGGGCCCCAGGCGCTGCTGGAGCGGCCCGGACTGGCGCTGCTGGGCGGACTGCTCCTCGCCGGCGCCGTGCTCCTCTGCTCCGTGGTCGTTCCTTCGCTGCGGCCGAGGCTGGCCTCGGTGGGCGGTCTCCTGGCCCTCTCCGTCGCGGTCCTCGCCGCCGCCCTGACCGGCCTGCGCGACGCCGCCTCGTCCGACGATCTCGAGTGGACGGTGCCGGGCGCCGGGCTCGTCCTCACCGGTCTGGGTTACGCCGCGCTGACCGTCCTCGCCTGGCGACTGCGCCGCAGCCGGGCCCAACCGCCGCCGTCCACGCGCCCCTAAGCTGACCGCCGTGGTGGACGAACGCATCCGGGTGGTCATCGCCAAGCCGGGCCTCGACGGGCACGACCGCGGCGCGAAGGTCGTCGCGCGCGCCCTCCGCGACGCCGGCATGGAGGTCGTCTACACCGGGCTGCACCAGACCCCGGAGCAGATCGTCGAGACCGTCGTCCAGGAGGACGCCGACGCCGTCGGCCTGTCCGTCCTCTCCGGCGCGCACATGACCCTCTTCAGACGGCTCGCCGAGCTGATGTCCGAGCGCGGCATCGACGACGTCGTCGTCTTCGGCGGCGGGATCATCCCGGACGCGGACATCCCCGAGCTCGAGCGCCTCGGCGTCGCGAAGATCTTCACCCCGGGCGCCACGACCACGGCGATCGTCGACTGGGTGCGCGAACACGTCGGGGCCCCCGCCGGCGCCTGACCGGAGGGGCCAGAAGCGTGCTTCTGGCCCTACGGGACGACAGGCAGCGTCAGCTCCTGGACCACTCCGGCCCCTGTCGTCAGGCTGACGGACTGCCGGATGGTGTCGACCCGCGGTAGGCCATGTCCCCGCCGGCGAGCACGACGGCGAACCGGTGACCGGCCTCGAAGCGGTGCACGATGCCCGGCAGCTCGATCGTGACCGGCCCGGGAAGGCCGCCGATCCGGACCGGGGAGACCAGCCGGCGCGGCAGCTCCACGGGCATGCCGTCGGGGCCGACGTCGTAGAGCTTGGCGAAGGCCACCAGTTGCCCGTCCGGCCCTCGGTTCTGGGTGACCGCCGCGGTCGAGTCCAGCGTCACGGTGAGCCGCGGCGAGCCGACGACGTCGACCGGTTCGGCGAGGGGCTGCGTCGAGAACAGGATGGAGCTGCCGGGCGGGTCGAAGACCGGTCGCGACTGGTCCAGGGCGGAGGTCTCGGTGTAGTTCGGCCCCACGGGTGCGGTGCTGGCGTAGCTGCTCGTTCCCGGGGGCGACGGCGCCCGGGTCCGCGACCAGGGAACCGCCCTGGGGGCCCTCGCTGGACAGGTACAGCGTGCGCTCGGTGCCCACCGGATAGGCCGGCGCGGACGTGTAGGCCTGCCCGACGTCGCCGGTCGCCTCGAACACCCAGTCGCGGTAGAAGGAGAAGTCCAGCGCCGGTGCGGGGCCCGTTCCGCGCATGTAGTGCTCGAACCAGGCCAGCGCCTGGCGGCCCTGGTGGGACGCCTCCGGATTGCGCAGGTCGAGCTCGCCCGCCACCGGGGAGGAGTCGCTGTGCCCCCAGGACTGCCAGACCAGCGCGACCGGCGTGCCCTGCCTCTGCAGTGCGGTGTAGGTCGCGACCGACTCCTGCAGGTTGAACAGCGTGTCCGCCTGACCCTGACCGATCAGGGTCGGCACCCGGATGTCGCCGATGTAGGAGACCACCGAGTTGGAGCGCAGGAAGTCGATCGACTCCTGGCTCGGGTACCCGAGCGTGGAGACCTCCAGCAGGGCGCGGCAGACCTCGGGCTCGAAGTTGACGCAGTTGTTCCGCAGGTGGTCCCCGGCCCGCGCCGGGTCGAGCAGCGCGCCGGCATCGGCGGCGCCGTTGCCTACGCCCACCGTGGTGAACAGGAATGCCCACTGGTACTTGAACACCCCGGTCCGGTCCGAGCTGACCGAGCCGCTGCGCGCCGTCCCCCCCGGGAGGGCGCTGTTCTCCGGCGCGAGCGAGTACGCGAGGTCGTTCCAGGTGATCTGCGGGATGATCACGTCCAGCCGGTCGGTTCCCGCGGCCCGCTCGAAGCCGGCGGTGGCGAACTGGATCTGTCCGCCGTAGGAGCCGCCGATCATGCCGACGGCCGGATCGTGCCGAGTGCCGGTCGCGCGGTCCTCGCGGATCACCTCGCGCACGACGACCTTGCGACCGGTCGCGTCGTCGACCGCCGTGATCGAGGGGTCGCCGCCGAGGAAGCGCAGCAGCTGGCCGGCCGCCGCGCCGTCGTGCTCCCGGTCATCGAGGGTGATCGGGCAGGAGTCGCCGTCGACAAACCCGATGCCGGTGTAGGACAGCGTCACGTACCCGTGCTCGCCGAAGCCCTGGGCCAGGTCGGCCTGGTCCTCCTTGCTGCCGCCGAAGCCGTTGGTGGCGAGCAGGGCCGGGGCCCGATGGCCCGGATCCACCCCCGCCGGGATAGAGGTCGGCGTCGATCCGGCAGGTCCGGTCCTCCGGGCCGAGTCCGGTGACCGTGATGGTGAGGTCCGGCGGCACGATGTCGGCCGCTCCGGCGGGCGGTGCCACGGCGGCGAACCCGGCGGACGTCAGCGCGGCGGTCAGCAGGACGATGGCGGCGCGTCGCACGGCGTCTCTCGTCGTCGAGCTGCGTTCCGGCAGCTCCGGGCGGGGACAGGGCCCGGTGGACGGACGCATCGTGTGATGAGGCTCACCGTGCCCCCTGCACCCACAACGCCCGGGGGCGCGACGTGGTTACGGGCGGTCTACGGTGCCTGTTCGTGGATCTCTTCGAGTACCAGGCCCGTGACGTGTTGGCCTCGCACGGCGTTCCCGTGCTTCCCGGCGGGGTCGCCGAGACCCCCGAGCAGGCGGAAGCCATCGCCCGGGAGATCGCCGCGCCCGTCGTGGTCAAGGCGCAGGTGAAGACCGGCGGCCGCGGCAAGGCCGGCGGCGTGAAGCTCGCCGACGGCCCCGAGGACGCCAGGGCGCGGGCCCAGGACATCCTTGGCCTCGACATCAAGGGGCACATCACCCACCGCGTGATGGTGGCCCAGGCCTCGGAGATCGCCGAGGAGTACTACTTCTCCTACCTGCTCGACCGGTCGAACCGGACCTTCCTGGCGATGGCCTCGGTGGCCGGCGGGATGGACATCGAGGAGGTCGCCGCCACCCGGCCCGACGAGCTGGCCAAGGTGCCCGTCGACGCCACGCGCGGGGTCGACGAGGCCAAGGCCGCCGAGATCGTTGACGCCGCGAACTTCCCGGCGGAGGTGCGGGACCAGGTCATCGCGATCGCCGTCCAGCTGTGGGAGGTCTTCGCGCAGGAGGACGCCACGCTGGTCGAGGTGAACCCGCTGGCCAAGGCGCCCGACGGCACGGTGCTGGCGCTGGATGCCAAGGTCACCCTGGACGAGAACGCCGGCTTCCGGCACCGCGAGCACGCCGCCCTGGCCGACGCCGCCTCCGCCGATCCGCTCGAGGCCGCGGCCAAGGAGAAGGACCTCAACTACGTCAAGCTCGAGGGCGAGGTGGGGATCATCGGCAACGGTGCCGGCCTGGTGATGAGCACCCTGGACGTCGTCGCCTACGCCGGCGAGGAGTTCGGTGGGGTCCGCCCGGCCAACTTCCTCGACATCGGGGGCGGCGCCTCGGCCGAGGTGATGGCCAACGGCCTGCAGATCATCCTGTCCGACCCCGCCGTCCGGAGCGTGTTCGTCAACGTCTTCGGCGGTATCACCTCCTGTGACGCCGTCGCCGACGGCATCGTCGCCGCCCTCGGCATGCTGGGCGACGAGGCGACCAAGCCCCTGGTCGTCCGGCTCGACGGCAACGCCGTCGAGGAGGGCCGGCGGATCCTCGCCGAGGCCAACCATCCGCTCGTGACCGTCGTGGACACGATGGACGGCGCCGCCCGCCGGGCCGCCGAGCTCGCCGCCGCCTGACCGCCTCCGACTCCCGACAGGACCTGAGACATGTCGATCCTCCTCAACGAGAACAGCAAGGTCATCGTCCAGGGCATGACCGGTGCCGAGGGGGGCAAGCACACCCAGCGCATGCTCGCCTCCGGCACCGCCATCGTGGGCGGCGTCAACCCCAGCAAGGCCGGTCAGAGCGTCGACTTCGACGGCGCCTCGGTACCGGTGTTCGGCAGCGTGGCCGAGGCGATGAAGGACACCGGGGCCGACGTCAGCGTCCTGTTCGTGCCGCCGAAGTTCGCCAAGGACGCCGTCCTGGAGGCCATCGACGCCTCGATCGGCATGTGCGTGGTGATCACCGAGGGCATCCCGGTGCACGACTCGACCTACTTCTACGCGCACTCGCAGGGCAGCTCGACCCGGCTCATCGGCCCCAACTGCCCGGGCCTGATCAGCCCCGGACGCTCGAACGTCGGCATCATCCCGGCCACCATCGCCCCGAACCCGGGCAGGATCGGCCTGGTCAGCAAGTCGGGCACGCTGACCTACCAGATGATGTACGAGCTGCGTGACATCGGCTTCACGACCGCGGTCGGCATCGGTGGGGACCCGGTCGTCGGCACCACGCACATCGACTGCCTGCAGGCCTTCCAGGACGACCCGGACACCGAGGCCATCGTCATGATCGGTGAGATCGGTGGCGACGCCGAGGAGCGGGCCGCCGACTTCATCAAGGCCAACGTGACCAAGCCGGTGGTCGGCTACGTCGCCGGCTTCACCGCACCGGAGGGCAAGACGATGGGCCACGCCGGAGCCATCGTCTCCGGTTCGGCGGGAACCGCCCAGGCCAAGCAGGAGGCGCTCGAGGCCGCCGGGGTGCGGGTCGGGAAGACGCCGTCCGAGGCCGCCCGGCTCATGCGGGAGCTCGTCTCGTCCTGACCGGTCGAGGCGGCCGACGATCCCGACGCACGGCCGTGACCGGGGTCTCCCTCGTCTTTCCGGGCGACCCGGCGCGTACGCCCACCGACGCGCCGGGGCGCTTGGGAGAGTGGAGCGGTGGTCTCCCTGCTCTCGCGCCTCTCCGGGCCCGGCCGGGATGACGGGGGCCCACGGGCCATTCCCCTCGTATGGCTGGGGCTGGCCGCGGTCGTCACCGTCGACCTCGCGGGCCTGGCGGGCCTCGGCCTGGCGATCGTCGTCGTCCAGATCCTGGACCCGACCGGGGGCCTGACCCCCGCCGGGTCGGTGGCACTGGCCGGGCAGCTGTGGCTCCTGGCGCAGGGCGGGGAGCTCGAGCTCCGATCCGGCCCGCTCGTCCTCGCTCCGCTGCTGCTGAGCCTCGGCATCGCCTGGGGCCTGTCGCGCGCGGGCCGAGGGG
>JALYMS010000412.1 GCA_030773535.1 Actinomycetota bacterium
GGGGGACGGGGCGCGCCCGCGTCCCCCCGGCCCGCGGACTCAGGCGGTCGTCGCGGCCACGCTCGCACCCTGGCCGGCGGCAGCGCGCGCCTGTCCGTCCTGAGGCACCTCGGTCAGGCGGATGAGCCCGTAGTCGTAGGCGTGCCGGCGGTAGACGACCGTCGGCTGGCCGGTGTCCGCGCACTGGAACAGGAAGAAGTCGTGCCCGACCAGCTCCATCTCGTGCAGCGCCTGGTCCACGGTCATGGGGGTGGCGGGATGGTGCTTCTCCCGCACGACCTGGCCGGGCAGGTGCTCGTCGAGGTCGGTGACGTGCGGGCCGTCGGCCAGCTGACGGTCGAGGTCCAGGGCGCCGGCGCCGAGATCGGCGGCGGTGTTGTCGGTCATCCGGACGCTGGCCGGGGTCCGGCGTCCGTGGTGCACCCGCCGGCGGTCGGCCGCACGTCGCAGCCGGTTGTCGAGCTTGCCGCACGCCAGGTCGAGCGCGGCGTAGAAATCGGGTCCGTCCGCTTCCGCCCGGACGACGGGACCCTTGCCGCGCAGCGTGATCTCCACGCGCTGGCAGTGGGCGGTCTGGCGGGGATTCTTCTCGTGGAAGAGCTCCACGTCCATGCGGGACAGCTTGGCGTCGAACCGCTCGAGCGCGCCGACCTTGTCCTCTACGTGCTGGCGGTAGTGCTCCGGAACCTCGACGTTGCGACCACGGACCACGATCTCCATCTGACCTCCCGGTGGACGGGCTGTAGTCGCTTCGACGCTAGTCGCTCGACCCAGCTCCCGACAGTCGATCGAGAGGCCCCCCGGAGCCGTTGCAGGTGCCGGCCGGGACAACGCGCAGGTCGCAGACGGAAGCTCCGGCTCCAGCCGATCGCGGGGTCGCCGCGACGACCGCGGCGACCACCGGGGGCGCGGCCGGATGCGCCGCGCCGGCCAGCACGCCGGCCGCCTCGGTGAGGGTGGCGCCGCTGGTCACCACGTCGTCGACCAGGACCAGGAGCGTCCCGGGTCCGGGCCGCGGCGCGCCGCGGGCGAGGACGAACGTCCCGGCCAGGTTCGCCCGCCGCTGGGCCACGGACAGGCCGGCGGAGTCCTGGACCCGCCCTCGTCGGCGCAGCAGCCGGGCCTCCGCCGCCGGGACCCCCGCGGCCTGCAGCTCCGCGACCGCGGACCTGCTCAGCTCCCGGACGTGGTCGCGGCCGCGGCTGCGGATCGCCGCGCGGGAGCCCGGCACCGGTACCAGCAGCAGCGGCCCGTCCCGCTCCGGGACGGCGCGGCTCACCGCGACGACGGCCAGGGCGAGCGCCGTCCCCAGCGTTCCCCCGAGCTCCGCCCGGCCCCGCTCCTTGAAGGCGATCACGGCCGGCCGCACCGGGCCCTCGTAGGAGCCGGCGGCGACGGTCGGCGGGAAGCCCCAGGGGATCCGCCGCGGCGCGGCCAGCCGGGGCCGGGCCAGCAGCGAGGCGCACCGGTGGCACAGCACCTCCCCCGGCAGGTCGCAGCCCGCGCAGGTACGGGGCAGCACCAGGTCGGCCAGCGCGGCGAAGCCCGACCTGCCCACGGGCCCAGGGTGTCCCCGTGGAGCGGCTCCTGGACACCGGGTCGGAGATCTGTGGACGGCCGCTGCTCAGAGCGGGTAGAAGGGCTCGGCTCCGGGGAGCGGTTCCCGGCCGCGCACCAGGGTCACCCAGTTGCTGCCGGCGAGCTGCCAGATCGTGCCGCCGGCGTCCACCAGTGGTTGCCGGGTGGGCGCCGCCCCGACCGCGATCGGCGACGTGGGCAAGCCCGCCGTGGGCACCGGGAGCAGGCCCCACCCGTCCACGCCCACCTCGTAGGGCACGATGCGGTCCTCCCCCGCGCCTCCCGCCAGCACCAGCAGCGTGTCGCTGTCCCGCCACGCCACATCGGCGACCTGCGACAGCGACGGGGCGATGTCCCGGAGGTCGCGCAGGGCGACGGTGCCGTCGTCGGCCCGGACGACGGTCCCGATGTGGAAGGCGGGCCCGTCCGGACCGGTCACCACGACTGCGGCGCGAACCCCGTCGGGTGAGAGCCGGAGCGCCGTCGTCAGGCCCAGGCCCGGCAGGGTCGGTGCGCTGACCGCCTGGGGCGGCGCGTCGGCCGGTACCCGCACGACCGTGGTGCCGTCCCGCACGACCCAGGCCTCCTCCCGGGTGGCGGCGACGCTCGGCACGCTGAGCGTCGTCCCGTACAGGATCGCGGCGAGATCGCCCCCGTAGGGGCCGACGAAAAGGGTGGCCCCGGCCGGTCCCTCGCGGATCCCCGCCAGGAAGACCAGCTCCCCCGTGCCCGCCTCGGCCGCCACCGCGGCGCCCGTGAGGCCGTACGCACCCGCTCCTGCGGGCCCGGGCACAGGCTCCCCGGCGGTGACGGTGCGCAGCGCTCCTCCGCTCACGTAGTGGCCCACGCCGTCGACGGGCACGGCGTCCGGGTCGACGGAGGCCCAGTCGTCGACCGTCTGCGCCGCCGGGACCCCGTCCAGAACGACAGCCTTCCCGTCCAGGCGCACGACCACGCTCTGGATGGTGGTGAGCTGCGACAGGGTCCACACCAGCTGGGCGCAGATCTGGGGCAGCAGCGGCGCCGGATCGGTGGTGAAACCGGTCAGGTCCACGGTGGCCTCCTGCCCCCGGACCGTCACCGCGGACCGCAACCGGACGTCGCTGGACGGGTTGCGGACCCCGGCGGCGATCGCGGCCGCCGGGCCTTCCAGGACTCGCTGCACCAGCGTCGTCGGCTGCGCCTCCCCACGGATGAGGTGCCGCGGATCGGGGACGACACGCTGCCCCGTCGGGTCGAGGAAATAGGCGGCCCGCTCGTCGTAGAGCCGTTCGAAGTCCGGCTCGGCGAGGATCAGCCCGTCCGAGGGGTTGGTGATTCGCCACTCGTCGTCGATCCGCTCGAGGACGAACTCCTGGGTGAACTGCTCCGGCCCGCCGACGGAGAAGACACCGCGTTCATCGACGGTACCGACCAGGTTGGCCGACACCCGCACCGACCCGGCCACGGTGGTGACCGTGGCGTAGTCGGGACTGATGATGGTGATCCCGCCCTCGTCCGACCAGGTCCGGGCGGGATCGGGCGTCAGGTGCTCGCGGGCCACCGGATGTCCCTGCCGGGTGCTGGCCGCGGCGTCGATGAAGCCGCGCACGACGTCCTCCGGGGTGGCCCCCGCCTCCGGCCGCAGCGGCTCGATGCCAATCTCGTCCACCGGCCGGGCCGGCGCCTGGGTGATCTGCACGGTCGGCGAGTCGCTGGGCACCGTCGAGCAGGCCGACAGCACCAGCAGGAGCGGAAGGACGGCGGCGACCCGGCGGGAGGTCACGACGGACTCCCGGCGCGCCGAAGGACGGCGGGCCGCAGCGGCAGCGGTGAGCTGGTCAGATCCGAACCGGCGGTCAGCGGCAGGGTCAACCGGAACTGCGCGCCGGCGCCGGGCTGCCCCCAGACCTGGAGCCAGCCCCCGTGCAGCCGCGCGTCCTCCAGGCTGATCGACAGCCCCAGCCCGCTCCCGCCCACCGTCCTGACCCGGGACGGGTCGGCCCGCCAGAAGCGGTCGAAGACGTGCTGCGCCTCCCCCGAGCTCAGGCCCACGCCCAGGTCCCGGACGGTGACGGCGGCGGCGGTGGGGTTGGCCGCGAGGGTGATCTCCACCGGCCGGCCGGCCCCGTGCTCGATGGCGTTGCCCACCAGGTTGCGCAGGATCCGCTCGACGCGGCGCGCGTCGACCTCGGCGATCACGTCCTGGTCCGGGCGGTTGACCACCAGCTCGACCTCGTGCCGCTGCGCCAGGGCGGACATGCCGGACACGACCCGGGCCACCAGCGCGCCCAGGTCGGTCGGCTCGGAGTCGAGGACCGCGGCCCCGGCGTCGTACCGGCTGATCTCGAGCAGGTCGATCAGGAGGCCTTCGAAGCGGTCGAGCTCGGCTCGTAGCAGTTCAGCCGAGCGGGCCACGTGCGGCGGGAAGTCCGCGCGCGCCTCGTGCAGCACCTCGGCGGCCATCTGCACCGTCGTCAGGGGCGTCCGCAGTTCGTGGGACACATCGGAGGTGAAGCGCTGCTGGAGCTGCGAGAGGCCCTCGAGCTGGGTGATCTGCCGTTGGAGGCTGTCGGCCATGGCGTTGAAGCTGGTCGCCAGCCGGGCCAGGTCGTCCTTGCCGCGGACGGCCATCCGCTGCTCGAGCTGGCCCTCGGCAAGGCGCTGGGCGGTGCCCGCCGCGCGGCGGACGGGGTCGACCACCAGCCGCGTGACCAGCACCCCGATCCCGACGACGAACAGGGTCAGCACCACGCCGATGATGATCACCGTTCCGCGGATGAGGGCCAGGCTCTCCTCCTCCTGGTCCAGCGGGAAGGCGTAGTACAGTCCGATCCGCTCGCCGCCTCCGTCGTCCCCCGGGACCGGCGCTCCCACCAGGAGGGTCGGCCGCGGCTCGCCCTCGTCGTCGGGGACCGCGGCGTAGCGCCACACCTGGTTGCCCGAGTCCACGGCGGCCCGCAGATCGGCCGGGATGGCGCGGAAGAGCGGACGATGGCTCGTCACGCTCCGGGGCGGGCCGCCGGCGCTGTGGACCATGACGACGTCGAAGTCGCCGGCGGCTCCTCCGCGTTCCGTGAGCGCGCGCACGGTGCGGTCCAGGGCGGACCGCACGCTCGCCGCGTCACCGGCCGCGATGCCGGCCACCTGGGTCTGGGCGTAGACCGCCCCTGACTGGGCCTGCACGATCGCGGCCTGCCGCTTAACCGACAGCAGCTGGGTCTGGATCTGACTGAACAGCACGAGGCCGACGATGACGACGACCGTCCCCGCGATGAGCATGGTGATGGCGCCGATGCGCACCTGCAGCGAGGACCGCCACTCGTGGACGGCCCGCACGATCAGCCGCCGGGCCCATCGCCGGCCCCGACCGGCGCGACGGCGCAGCCCGCGGCGGACGCGGCGTACGGCGGCCCTGCTCCCGATACGGGGCGCGGGGGCCGGAGCCGGCGCCTCGGAGCTGCCCGCCGGCGAAACGGTGCGGGTCACCGCCCCATTGTGCCGCTCAGGGCGGGCCGGCCTTGTAGCCGACGCCGCGGACGGTGAGCACCACCTCGGGCTTCTCGGGGTCCTGCTCGATCTTGGCCCGCAGCCGCTGCACGTGGACGTTCACCAGCCGGGTGTCGGCCGCATGCCGGTAGCCCCATACCTGCTCGAGGAGCAGCTCCCGGGTGAACACCTGGCGTGGCTTGCGGGCCAGCGCCACCAGCAGGTCGAACTCCAGCGGGGTCAGCGGGATCAGGACGCCGTCCCGCGTGACCTGGTGGGCCGGCACGTCGATCTGCACGTCGCCGATGGCAAGGTTCTCCGCCTGTCCCGTCTCACCGCGGCGCAGCTGGGCCCGCACGCGCGCCACCAGCTCGACGGGCTTGAACGGCTTCGTGACGTAGTCGTCGGCGCCGGCCTCCAGCCCCTGGACGACGTCGATCGTGTCCCCCTTCGCGGTGAGCATCACGATCGGGACGGTCGACTGCGTGCGGATGTCCTGGCAGATCTGCAGGCCGTTGCGGCCGGGCAGCATGAGGTCCAGGAGCACCAGGTCGGGACGGGTCTGCTGGAAGACCCCGACGGCCCGGTTGCCGTCGGACACGAAGGCAGGTTCGTACCCTTCGCGCCGCAGCACGATGCCGAGCATCTCGGCGAGGGCGGCGTCGTCGTCGACGACCAGGACACGGCCGCGGCTGGGCCCGTTCTGCGGAGCGGTAGGTGGCACGTCGCCCATTCTGCGCTGGTCAGGCGCAAAGGTGTCCCACCCGCCCGGGTGAGATGCCCCGGCGTGGTGCCGGACGGCGCTCCCGGTGCCGGGAGCGCCGTGCGAAGGGCGGATCAGTACCGGTAGTGGTCGCTCTTGAAGGGCCCCTCGACCGGCACGCCGATGTAGTCGGCCTGCACCTTGCTGAGTTCGGTCAGTTGAACGCCCAGGGCGTCGAGGTGGAGCCGCGCCACGTGCTCGTCGAGCTTCTTGGGCAGCACGGTGACGCCCGGGGTCTGGCCCTCGTAGGCCGCCCGGTTGTTCCACAGCTCGATCTGGGCCAGCACCTGGTTGGCGAACGAGGCGCTCATGACGAAGCTCGGGTGGCCGGTGGCGTTGCC
>JALYMS010000413.1 GCA_030773535.1 Actinomycetota bacterium
GCCCGATCTCGCCGTCGTGGCCGCCAAGGCAGGGCTGGTGTACGTCACAGCGCTGGTGTGTCTGCGGCTCGCCCAGCGCAGGACCTTGGCGCACTGGACGATCATCGACTTCGCCGCGGCCCTGGCGGTCGGTGCCATCGTGGGGCGTACCGCCACCGCGGAATCACAGTCCTATGCGACGGGAGCGGTGGCCCTCGTCTCGATCGTGGCGGCCCACCGAGTGGCGAGCCGGCTCTTTAGTCACCAACATCGCCTACGGCGGAGCCGACAACACCACCTTGTATTGCACCGAGTCGCGATACCTGTTGACCTGTTGCGTGCCGGTCCGCTCGTCGGTTCAGGCCCGTCCTTTCCGGAAGGAATGCCAATGATCGTCATGGTGAATTCTTATCCGCTGCCGGTACGACCGTCGGTCGCCGCACCTGACCGCAGTGCGGTATGGGAGTGGTTGGCCCCATTAGTCGAAGACGGTATTGTTGAATGCTTCTATCCGAAGCCCGGCCGTGGCGCTGTAGCGGTGTTCCACGTCGACTCCGCTGAGACGCTGCAGGGACATCTGACCGAGTGGGCAGAGCGCGTTCCCTGCACGTTCGAGGTGACGCTGCTCGTAGATGTCGCCTATCAGAAGCGGATGGTCGGCCACACCCGTTGACTGACCGTGCGCTGCAAGGTGCCGTTATTCCCACGGCTGCTCGACCGACGCAAGCGGCGGCCGTGCCGGCGGGTCCGGTTGGACGTCGTCGATGGGACGCCGACGGCCACCGGGAGGATTCGCCGCAAACCGGTCGCAGACGCTGATCGTCAACCCGCCATCCAACCTGGAGACGACGACGGACAACCTGAAGCACCTGCTCGACGACGGTCGCGCCGACCTCGTCACGGTCGGACGGGCGTTCCTCGCCGACCCCCACCTTGGTCCGCCGACTGGGGATGGGTGCGGAGCTCAACGTCGGCGCCCAGTCCAGCTTCCACGGCGGGACCTACGCCGGGTACATGGACTACCCGACGTTGGAGGAGGTCGCCTGATGCAGGTCCGGACGGACCCGAGCACCCGACCGTGACCCGCGGGGCCGGCCGGGCGCCGCAGGGTGTAATCGGGCAATGGCGGTGGCCGGCGCTGGCCATGTTCGCCGTCGGCTACGGCGCCAACCACTTCGTGCCCCTGCTCGCCGTCTATCGCCGGACCCTGGCCCTCTCCGACGCCGACGCGACGGCGATCTTCGGGGTGTACGCCCTCGGGCTGATCCCCGGCTTTCTCATCGGCGGTCCGACCAGCGACCGCCACGGACGGCGACGCATCATGCTGAGCTTCACCGCGTTGTCGCTCCTCGCCACCGCCGTCCTCATGACCGGGCACACCGGTACCGCGAGCCTCTACGCCGGGCGGCTGCTCACCGGGGTCGTCTCCGGGACCGTCTTCACCGTGGGCACCGCCTGGGTCAAGGAGCTCTCCGGCGGCTCGCCCGGGGTCGCCGCCCGCCGGGCCGCCCTCGCCCTGACCGCCGGATTCGCCGTCGGCCCGCTGGTGGCCGGGATACTGGCGCAGTGGGCGCCCCTGCCCACCGTCCTGCCCTACGTCCTGCACCTGGTCCTCGGTGGCACCGCCCTGGTCCTCCTGCCCCGGGCCGCCGAGACCCGGCTGCCATCCGCTCCGGGGGCCCGAGGCCGTCTGCGGCTGCTCCCCGCCTCGGCGCGGGCGGTCCGTTTCCAGCGCGTCGTCGCTCCGACCGCACCGTTCGTCTTCGGCAGCGTGAGCCTTGCCTTCACCACGGTGCCGGCACATGCGACGCTGCTCCCGCGCACGACCGCCATCGCGTTCACCGGCGCCCTCGCCGCCGCCGCCCTCGGCGCGGGACTGGCCGGCCAGCGGTGGGGCCGTCGACTGCAGGCGTCGGTATCAGACCCCGACGACGTCCGTCCGGCTGCGGTCGGGCTGTCCGTCGTCGCCGGCGGCTACCTCGCCACCGCACTAGCCACCGCCCAACCAACCCTGGCGACTGGAATCCCTGCCGCGTTGCTGCTCGGCTACGGATACGGCATCTGCTTGGTCGTGGGACTGCGGGAGGTAGAACGCCTGGCCGCCCCGGAGGAGCTGGGAGCCCTGGTCGCCGTCTACTACAGCCTCACCTATCTGGGACTGGCCATCCCCTACGCACTGGCCCTCGCCGCCCCACACGTCGGCTATCCATCTGCGCTCCTGCTGGTCGCCGCAGTCACCGGCCTCATCGCCGTTGCCGTCCTGATCACCGGACGGCGTCAGCCGGAGGCCCGAGCTGACGAATCGGGAGGATCGTCGTGACAGGACGGGCCGCCGGCGAGCCGCCTTCTGGCTTGGCAGCTAGCCGGGGGGCCGGGACAGTCGGTACCTTAGCGTTAAGAGGCTGCAGCCGTCCCGGCGAGAGGGGAATCCGGATGCCCAGGATCGAGCCGCTCCGGCGCGAAGCGTTGCCCGAGTACGAAGACACCTTCCGCTCCGTCGAGACGACGCTCGGAGTGCTGCCCAACAGCACCCTCACCATGGCTCGTCATCCCCGGCTCATGAAGGCCTTCGCCGCGCTGAACGCCGTTGTCATGGCCGACGGTCGAGTGGGTGGCGTCCTCAAGCAACTGGTCGCCACCGTGGTCTCCAGCGCCGCCGGCTGCGCCTACTGCCAGGCCCACACCGCCCACGTCGCCGAGAAACGCGGCTCTGACGGGCGCAAGCTCGAGGAGGTCTGGAATTTCGAGAGCAGCGCGCTTTTCTCCGAGTCCGAAC
>JALYMS010000414.1 GCA_030773535.1 Actinomycetota bacterium
GGGGCGACCACCGTGACCTCCGCGCCCAGGGTGTGCAGCAGGCCGACGTTGGAGCGGGCCACCCGGCTGTGCAGCACGTCGCCGACGATCGCCACCCGGACGCCGTCGAGCCGGCCGACGCGCTGCCGGATCGTGTAGGCGTCCAGGAGCGCCTGGGTCGGGTGCTCGTGGGTGCCGTCCCCGGCGTTGACCACGCTGCCGCGCACCCAGTGCGCCAGTCGGTGCGGGGCCCCCGAGGCGGAGTGGCGGACCACGATCGCGTCGCTGCCCATCGCCTCCAGGGTCAGTGCCGTGTCCTTGAGGCTCTCGCCCTTGGAGACGCTGCTGCCCTTGGCCGAGAAGTTGATGACGTCGGCGGACAGGCGCTTGGCGGCGAGCTCGAAGGAGATCCGGGTGCGGGTGGAGTCCTCGAAGAACAGGTTCACCACCGTCCGGCCGCGCAGGGTGGGCAGCTTCTTCACCTCGCGCCCGGCCAGCGCGGCCTCGATCTGGGCGGCGGTGTCGAGCACCAGCGTGGCGTCGGCGCGGTCGAGGTCCGCGGCCTCCAGCAGGTGACGCTTCACGATGTCTCCTCCATGAGCAGTACCTCGTCCGTCCCGTCGATCTCCGTCAGGTGCACCCGCACCTGCTGGGCCCGGGAGGTCGGCACGTTCTTCCCCACGAAGTCGGCCCGGATCGGCAGTTCGCGGTGCCCGCGGTCGACCAGGACCGCAAGCTGGACCGCCTTCGGGCGGCCGAGGTCGCGCAGCGCGTCCAGTGCCGCCCGCACCGAGCGCCCCGAGTAGAGGACGTCGTCGACGAGGACGACGAGACGGTCGTCGATCCCGGCGTCGGGGAGGACCGTGGGCTCCAGCGCCCGCACCCCGCGCCGGCGCAGGTCGTCGCGGTAGAGGGTGATGTCGACCGTGCCGACGTCGACCGGCGTCCCGGAGAACGCCTCGATGCGGGCGGCCAGCCGGCGGGCGAGAGGAGCGCCACGAGTGGGGATGCCGACGAGGACCAGGTCGGCGAGGCCGCGGGTCGAGGAGCCGGGATCGGCGGCTCCGTCGTTCCCCGTTCCGCCACCCCGGGCGCACCGCTCGATGAGCTGGTGCGCCATGCGGTCGACCACACGCCCGACGTCGCCGGCCGAGAGGAGCGCGCCCCCGGACCCGGGGTCGGCGGGCTCCGATGACCCGGTCCCCCTCGGATCGCGGGCAGGCGGGGCAGAGCTGGCCATGAGGCCTCCTTCCCCGCCTCACTGGACGGGTCGTTAAAGGAGTGGGTTCGGACCGCGGACGACGGTACGGCACGAGGATCGACCGTCGGCGCGCGCCCGCCGAGCCGCAGGTCAGGGCACCTTTCGGTCACGGAAGGTCGCGGAACGATCACGAACTCGTCGGGAGCATCCGGCTGTTGCGACTTCCACCGCACCAGTACGCTGAGTGACGAACCGGACCTTTCCGACACGACGGACAGTGAGCATTCACGGATGAGCACCGACTACTCGCGGGCCCTCGGCGCCCGGCTCCGCGCCATCCGCAACCAGCAGGGCCTGTCCCTGCAGGGCGTGGAGGACAAGTCGCACGGCCGCTGGAAGGCAGTGGTGGTCGGCTCCTACGAGCGCGGCGACCGCGCCGTCACCGTGCAGCGGCTCTCCGAGCTGGCCGTCTTCTACGGCGTTCCCGTCTCGGAGCTGCTGCCCGACCCGCGGCCCAGCTCGGCGGTCACCAACAGCACCAAGATCGTGCTGAACCTCGAGTCGCTGGGCTCGCTGCCCGCCGACGAGGCCGGCCCGCTCGCCCGCTATGCCTCGACCATCCAGGCACAGCGGCACGACTACAACGGCAAGGTCCTCTCCATCCGGACCGAGGACCTCAAGTCGCTGGCGATCATCTACGACATGAGCCCTGACGAGCTCACCACCCGGCTCATCGAGTGGGGCGTGCTCTCCCCGGGCATGGACGGCATCGTCAGCATGGGAGACGGCGACCTCGAGGACGACGAGCCCGACCCCGACTGGGAGCGCCGTCGCGCCCCCCGCTGAACCCGCTCGTCCCTG
>JALYMS010000415.1 GCA_030773535.1 Actinomycetota bacterium
GACCTTGACCGGCAGCGCGCCGGCCGGGCAGTCGGTGGCGTCCATCGCCGGCGACGTCCTCAAGAAGACGGTGCTGGAGCTCGGCGGCAGCGACCCGTTCATCGTCATGCCCTCGGCGCACCTGGACAAGGCGGCCGAGGTGGCGGTGACCGCCCGGTGCCAGAACAACGGGCAGAGCTGCATCGCGGCCAAGCGGTTCTTCGTGCACACCGACGTCGCCGAGGAGTTCACCCGCCTGTTCGCCGAGAAGCTCGGTGCCCTGACCGTCGGCGACCCCATGGCAGAGGGCACCCAGGTCGGCCCGCTGGCGACCGAGTCCGGCCGCGAGGACGTCGACAAGTACGTGAAGGACGCCGTCGAGAAGGGCGCCAGCGTGGTCGTCGGCGGGGAGCGTCCCGACGGCCCGGGGTGGTTCTACCCGCCGACCCTCCTGACCGGCATCACGTCGGAGATGGACCTCTACGCCGAGGAGGTCTTCGGTCCGGTCGCGGCGCTGTTCACCGTCGACTCCCTCGACGAGGCGATCGAGATCGCCAACAGCCACCCCTACGGACTCGGCGCGAACCTGTGGAGCGAGGACGAGGAGGAGCGTGCGCAGTTCATCCGCGACGTCGCCTCCGGCATGGCGTTCGTCAACGGGATGGTCGCCAGCTATCCGGACCTGCCCTTCGGCGGAGTGAAGCAGAGCGGTTACGGCCGTGAGCTGACCGAACTCGGCATGCGCGAGTTTATGAACGCCAAGACGGTGTGGATTGGTGGACCCAGCAGCGAGCAGGGCGAGGGCGACACGGCCGGTGCCGCCTCGGAATGAGCACCGGCCGGAGCCAGGGAACGCCACGACACACGAGGAGAAGCGCATGCCAGTCGCCGGTCAGATGCTCGACACCTACCCGAAGGACCTGGGCGGGGTCGACCGCGAGGCCCTGCGCGAGTGCATCGACGCCTGCGTCGAGTGTGCGCAGGCGTGCACCGCCTGCGCCGACGCCTGCCTGAGCGAGGACATGGTCGCCGAGCTGGCGAAGTGCATCCGAACCAACGCCGACTGCGCCGACGTCTGCACCGCGACCGGACGGGTGCTCTCCCGGCACACCGGTTACGACGCCGACGTCACCCGTGCCGTGCTGGAGGCCTGCGCCGCCGCGTGCAAGGCCTGCGGCGATGAGTGCGCCCGTCACGCCGGCATGCACGAGCACTGCCGCGTCTGTGCCGAGGCCTGCCGTCGCTGCGAGCGGGCCTGCCGAGTGCTTGTCGCCGCGCTCGGCTGAGGGGGGCGTGCGGCCCGCACTCCGGGGAGAATGGGAGCGTGTTCGACGTCGACTGGATGGGGCTGCTGACCCGCGAGGTCCTTCGCGAGCGCACCGCCGAGCTGATCGCCGAGGCCTGCGCGTGGTCGGTCGGGATGTCCGACCAACCGCACCACCTGCGCTCGGGTGGGCGGATCGTGGCCACCGGGCTCACGGTCGGCGAGCGCGCGGCGTACGGCCTCCCGCTCAGCGGTGACGAGGACGGCCGGCTCGACCTCGGGGACGCTCGGCCGGGCAGCTTCCAGGACGCCCTCAACTCCGTCGACGCGCAGGGCACCGTCGCGGCGGACCGCTTCGACGCCGACGTGCTGCACCCCTTCGTCCACACCGTCTGCAGAGCCGCGGCCGAGCAAGCGCGGCGCACCCGGCCCGACGCCTGGGCCGAGCTCGCCGACGACGTCGGGGAGGACGGCGCCGACATCGACGACGTCGTCCGCGCCGGCGGCTGGGAGGCGCCGCTCCGGATCGACGCCGAGCACCTGGTGCTCGCCGCCCTGCGCGACCTGCCGCTGATCGAGGTGGAGGCCGAGGGACTGCCGCTGTCCCTCGTGCGTGCCGCCGAGTCGGTCGTGCGCGCGGCGGCTCCACCCCGTCCCGAGCAGCCGGACGACGACCTCGCCGGCTCGCTCTTCCTGGCCCAGGCAGCGGTTACAGCGACCGGGGGCGCACTGCCGCTCCGCCCGGACGCGGCCGAACAGCTGGTCGCGGAGCTGCTGGCGCACGGCCTGGAGCCCGACGAGGTCCCTGCCGTGCTGCCGCACCTGCCGGTGCAGCCGGCGACGGCGGCGGAGGTCGTGGCGATCATCCGGGCGGCCGGAGCGGCATGAGGGGCCCTTCGGCTCTGTCCGCCGATCGCTGACCGCGGGAAGCTCGCCGACGCCGACATCAGCACCTCGGCGGCGCGGGGCGCCGGGGCTCTCCGGACGAAGGGACCGCCCGCCATGACCTCGACCACCGGCACCGAGGCCGACGCCGACCGCGCGCTCAAGGCGAGGCACCGGTCCATGTGGGCACTCGGCGACTACCCCTCCCTGGCTACCGACCTGCTGCCCGAGCTCGGCCGGACGCTGGTGACCGCCTGCGGCGTGACCTCAGGGGATCGAGTGTTGGACGTCGCGGCCGGCTCCGGCAACGTGGCGATCCCGGCTGCGCAGACGGGGGCGACCGTCGTCGCCAGCGACCTCACCCCGGAACTGTTCGAGGCAGGCCGGGCGCTGGCCGCGGAGCGCGGGGTGTCGCTGGACTGGCGGGAGGTGGACGCCGAGGCGCTGCCCTTCGCCGACGGCGACTTCGACGTCGTGCTCTCCTGTGTCGGCGTCATGTTGCCCCGCACCACCAGGTGGCCGCCGACGAGCTCGTCCGGGTGTGTCGGCCCGGTGGTCGGATCGGCCTGATCAGCTGGACACAGGAGGGGTTCATCGGCCGGCTGTTCGCGACGATGAAGCCCTACGCGCCGGCGCCGCCACCCGGAGCGCAGCCGCCTCCGCTCTGGGGCAGCGAGGAGCACGTCCGGCAACTGCTCGGCGACCGGGTCACCGACCTCGACATGCAGCGCCGGACCCTGAAAGTTGACCACTTCGCCACCCCCGAGGACTTCCGCGACTACTTCGAAGTTCAAAGCGCGGTACGGCCCCACGATCGCGGTGTACCGGTCGCTGGCCGACCAGCCCGAGCGGGCCGACGCGCTCGACGGGGAGCTGGTCGACCTGGTCCGGGGATTCGACCGGGGGCAGGGCTCCACCGTGCTCGAGTGGGAGTACCTGCTGGTGACGGCCACCAGGCGGCGGGAGACGGTGCTCGCCCCGCGCTGAGGACGGCGGTCAGAGCTGGGCGGCCACCAGCGGTTCGAGGGTCAGTTCGGGCTTGTTCTGCTGGAGGACCCGCAATCCCCACTTGTCGGTGAACACCGCGAGCAGCTCGCCGTTGGTGCGCTGCAGCACCTCGGCGCCGCGGGCCGCCGAGACCCCGGGCACGGAGGCCTCGTCGGTCCGCAGGGCCAGGCTGTAGGGGAGCCGCTCGAGCTCGATCGGCGCGTTGAACTCGTGCTCCATGCGGTGCGTCGCGACCTCGAACTGCATGGGGCCCACCACAGCCAGCACCGGCGCCTGCTCGCCACGCCGATCAGAGCGCAGCACCTGGACGACGCCCTCGGAGTCCAGCTGCTCGATGCCCCGTCGGAACTGCTTGTGCTTGGCCGTGTCCCGCCCGCGACAGACGGCGAAGTGCTCCGGCGCGAACGTCGTCAGCGGCGGGTAGGTGACCGGCCGGTCGGCGTAGAGGGTGTCGCCGACCCCCAGTGCGGCGGCGTTCACCAGCCCGACGACGTCGCCGGGATAGGCGACGTCGATGCTCTCGCGTTCGCGGCCGAAGACGTGCTGGGCGTACTTGGTCGCGAACGGGCGGCCGGTGCGGGCGTGGGTGACCACCATGCCGCGCTCGAACACCCCGGAGCAGATCCGGATGAAGGCCAGCCGGTCGCGGTGTGCGGTGTCCATGCCGGCCTGCACCTTGAACACGAACGCACTGAACGGGTCGGTGAGTTCGCGCGTCGCCCCGTCGGCGGCGGCCATCCCGGTCGGCGCGGGAGCCAGCCCGACGAGGGTGTCCAGGAGTGCGCCGACGCCGAAGTTGGAGACCGCCGAGGCGAAGAGCACCGGCGTGGTGACGCCGTCCAGGAAGAGGGACTGCTCGTGGTCGGCTCCGGTGGCGGCGAGCAGGTCCACCTCCTCGACGGCCCGCTGCCAGGCGTCGCCCTCGCGGGCCAGCGCAGCTTCGGCGGACAGCGTCTCCTCGGGGGCGATCGTGGCGCCCCCGGCGGTGCGGGTGAAGCGGCGGTAACTGCCGTCGGAGCGGTCGAGCACGCCCCGGAAGTCGCCGGCGATGCCCACGGGCCAGGTCAGCGGCGTGGGGGTGAGGCCGGTGCGCTCGGCGATCTCGTCCATCAGCTCCAAGGCGTCCTTGCCCGGGCGGTCCCACTTGTTGACGACGGTGAGCACCGGGATGCCGCGGTGCCGGCAGACCGCGAACAGCTTCATGGTCTGCGCCTCGAGCCCCTTGGCGGCGTCGATCAGCATCACGGCGGCGTCCACCGCGGTGAGCACCCGGTAGGTGTCCTCGGAGAAGTCGGCGTGCCCGGGGGTGTCGAGGAGGTTGATGACGGCCCTGTCGTTGCCGGGGCCGTACTCGAACTGCAGCGCCGCCGAGGTGATGGAGATGCCGCGGGCCTTCTCCATGTCCATCCAGTCCGACACCGTGCCCCGGCGGCCGGCCTTGCCGTGCACCGCACCGGCCTGGCCGATCACCCGCGCGTGCAGGGCGAGCGCCTCGGTGAGGGTGGACTTGCCGGCGTCGGGATGGCTGATGACGGCGAACGTCCGGCGCCGGGCGGCCTGCGCGACGACGTTCCGAGGGGCGGCCCCCGCGGTCGTCTGCTCCTCCACCGCGGTCATCGGCGGCCCGCCAGCGCAGCACTGGACCGAGCGAATGCGAAGGGGACCACGACACGACAGTAATCCGGCGCGGCGGACTCCCGGTCGATCGCGCTCGGAAGCCCGCGGCCCTGCGCCGGAACACGTGCTTTCGGGCGTGATCACCCGAGGCGTTCCAGTGGGTGTCGGGGCGCGGGGGTGGGTAGGGCCTCCGACATGGCGAAGAACAACGACCAGGACGCCCAGCGCGCCGCCGCCCGCGAGGCCAAGAAGCAGGGGATCGCCCCCAGCGCGGCCGGTGCGACGACCGGCGCGTCGAAGCAGATCGAGCACCACCGGCACGGCGACGACCGGCACGAGCACTCCAGCGCTCGCGGCAAGAGCAAGACCTGACCGTCCGG
>JALYMS010000416.1 GCA_030773535.1 Actinomycetota bacterium
GGCTCGGCCCGCGCCGTCTGCGCCAGCACGATGCCGGTGAGGACGACGAACCCGCCGGCGATCTGCCAACCGGTGAGCACCTGCTCGAGCCAGAGCCAGGCGACGACGGAAGCGAAGACCGGCTCCACGGTCGCGACCAGCCCGGCAGCGGTCGGCGCGAGGTGCGACAGGGCGCTGATCGAGAGCCAGAACGGCAGGATCGCCCCGCCGACGACGACCCAGGCGACGAGCGCCCCCAGCGGAAGTTCGGTCGAGCCGATGGACACCGGCACCCGCTCACCGAGGACGGCGGCGTCGAACTCCCACCACGGCGCGACGACCGACCAGAAAACCGCCGCCGCCACGAAGCTCCAGGTGGTGAGGGTGACCGGGTCGCGGGTGACCGAACCGCGCTCGCCGAGCAGGTAGTAGGAGGCGAGGCACAGCGCGGCCAGCAGGGCGGCCGTGACGCCGAGCGGATCCAGCGAGCCGCCGCCCTGCCAGACCTGGGCCACCAGCACCAGGCCGGACAGTGACAGGAGCAGTGCCGCCCACAGGCGGCTGTGCACCTTCTCGTGCCGCACCAGCCAGACGTAGAGCGCGATGAACACCGGCGCGGTCATCTCGAACACCAGCGCGATGCCGACCGGCATGCGCCCGATCGCCACGTAGTACAGGAACTGGGTGAGCGCGACGCCGACGACGCCGAAGAGGGCCAGGAAGGGCACCTCGCGCCAGGTGATCCGCAGCCGGCGCGGCGAGACGACGGCCAGCAGCAGCACCAGAACCAGCGCGGCCCCGGTGCAGCGCAACGCGGTCAGCCGGGTCGGTTCGATGCCGGCGTCCAGGGCCAGCGTCGACACCGTGCCGTTGACGGCGAAGAACGCCGCCGCCGCCAGCGTCAGCGCGTAGCCGAGAGCTGGACGCGCGACGCGGGACACGCCCGCAATGTAGTCCCCTACCGACCCCGTGCCACCTACCGGTATGCGGCCCGGCGCCGTCGGGGGAGCGTGTGCGCGCGTGAGCCGCGCCCGGCCGGGGCACTGCGGGGACGTGGAGAACCGGGTGCCGTGGTCCGGCCGCCGTCGACGGACGCTGCTCGGTCTCACCGCCGGACTCGTGCTCACCGGCCTCGCCGCGCTGGTTCTGCCCGACGAGTACGGCGCCACCGCCGCGATCCTCGCCGCCCTGTGCGCCTTCCTGCTGGTCACCGCCCTGGTCATCTTCATCGCCGTCCCGGGGCCGGACACGCTGAGCACGCTGTCCCGGTCGGTGCCCCTGGCCGGCGCGGTGCTCGTCGTCGCCATCCTGCTGCTGTTATCGACCGATGCCGCGCTGCGGTGGCTGTGGATGCTCACCGCCGTGGCCGCCACCGCCTGGACCGCGTCGGCGGTGTGGCGTACCCGGCGGTCGGAGGACTGAGCCGGGCGACAGACTGCGGGCATGGACGTGCCCCGGGCCCTGTGCGTGCCCACCGACGACGGCTTGGAGGCCACCGCCCTGACTGTCGGGCCGTGGGACCCCGCTCTCCAGCACGTCGTCGAACCTCGCTGAGCGACCTGCTGGTTTGGCATCCCGCCGCCGAGCCAGCATGGTGGAGGAGGCGCAGACGAGCGACCGGCCGACAGGAAGACAGGGAAATCGAGCCCGATGCGAGATCTGGTGGACTGGCTGTCCAGCACGGGGCTGGAAGTGGTCCTCATCGTGCTGGGCTCGGTCCTGCTGGCCCGGTTCGTGAGCTGGGTCGGCCGGCGCCTCACCGAGCGGATCGACCGGCAGTCCACCGGCGGGGACGCGCTGGTGCGGTCCGAGGCCGCGAAGCACCGGCACTCGCTCACCCAGGTGCTCACCTGGGTGGCGATAGTGCTCATCTACTCGATCTCGATCTTCTTCGTCCTCGACCGGCTCGGCGTCCCGGTGACCGGCCTCGTGGCGCCGGCGACCGTGCTCGGCGTCGGGCTGGGCTTCGGCGCCCAGCGCATCGTCGGCGACGTCCTGGCCGGGTTCTTCATCATCACCGAGCGGCAGTACGGCTTCGGGGACGTCGTCGCCATCAGCGTGACCGGCGCTCCGGAGCCCGCCAACGGGACCGTCGAGGACGTCACCCTGCGGATCACCCGGATGCGCTCGTCCAACGGAGAAGTCGTCACGATTCCCAACGGGGCCATCACCAAGGTGGTGAACCTGTCGCGCGACTGGGCCCGGGCCGTCGTGGACGTCCCCGTGCCGACCAGCGCGGACGTGAACCGGGTCAACGAGATCCTGCGCGACGTCGGCCGGGACGCCTTCCGCGATCCCGACCTGCGGCCGCTGCTGCTCGACCCGCCCAGCGTCATGGGGGTGGAGAGCCTCGACCTGGAGCAGGTCAACGTCCGCATGGTGGCGCGCACGCTTCCGGGCAAGCAGTTCGACGTGGGTCGCGACCTGCGCGTTCGCGTCGTCCGGGCGTTCCGGAGCGCGGGCATGAACGTGCCCCCGCCCACGGCGGGCGACGGCGTGCCGGCCGGCCAGCCCGCGCGGCAGGGGGACCGGTGAGCGAGCCGACGCAGGAGCAGCCGCAGGTCACCGCCACCGTCAGCCCCGCGCCGCCGCCGAAGTCGCGGTGGGACGCCATTCCGCACCACCTCGGCCGCGCCCGCACCTCCACCGTCGTCCTGAGCGTGCTCTTCCTGGCGATCGGCGCACTCTGGCTGAACATCCGCCCGGACCCCGACGCGCCGCCCCCGGCGCCCGTCATCGTCGAGCAGTCCGTCGTTCCCCCACCGACCACCGCCGCGCCACCGCCCGAGCCGACGGACGACCCGGCGCCCACGACGTCTGCTGAGCCGGAGCCCACCTCCACGGCACCGACGACGACGGCTGCGGCGAGCACCGCCCCGACGGAGCCCAGCACCCGCTTCCCGACGACGACGTCCGCGACGCCCGAGCCGGCGCCCAGCTCCACCGCCACCCCCACCGGCTGACCCTGTGGCGGGCAGCGGCCCGGACACAGGGTGCGGTCGGGATGGTGGCTGCGGGGATGTCGCCGGTCGGTAGCGTCGGCGCATGACCTACGACGTCGCCGCCGTCCGTGCGCAGTTCCCGGCGCTGCGGTCGGGCACCGCCCACTTCGACGGCCCGGGCGGCACGCAGGTGCCCGAGCCGGTGGCGCGCGCGGTGGCGGACACGCTGACGTCGCCCATCGCCAACCGCGGCCGGGTCACGGCTGCCGAGCGGCGAGCCGACGACGTGGTCCTCGGTGCCCGCTCCGCCGTCGCGGATCTCCTGGGCGCCGACCCGCGCGGCGTCGTGTTCGGCCGCAGCGCCACCCAGCTCACCTTCGACCTCGCCCGCACGCTGGCCGCCGGGTGGGGCCCGGGGGACGAGGTGGTCGTCTCGCGGCTGGACCACGACGCCAACGTCCGCCCGTGGGTTCGTGCCGCCGAGGCCGTGGGCGCGACGGTGCGGTGGGCAGACTTCGACCCGGCCACCGGTGAGCTGACGGCCGACGACGTCGCCGGGGTGCTGACCGGGCGCACGCGGCTGGTCGCGGTCACCGGCGCCTCCAACCTGATCGGCACCCGGCCGCCGGTCGCGGAGATCTCCGGGCTCGTCCACGACGCCGGCGCGCTGCTGGCGGTCGACGGCGTGCACCTGACCGCGCACGCGCCGGTCGACGTGCGGGCGCTCGGCGCGGACTTCTTCACCTGCTCGCCGTACAAGTTCCTCGGCCCCCACTGCGGCGTCCTCGCCGCCGAGCCGGCGCTCCTGGAGACCCTCGCCCCCATCAAGCTGCTGCCGTCCTCGGACGAGGTGCCCGAGCGGTTCGAGCTGGGCACGCTGCCCTACGAGCTCCTGGCCGGGACGACGGCCGCGGTGGAGTTCCTCGCCAAGCTCACCGATGGCACCGGGAGCAGGCGGGAACGGCTGCTCTCCTCGATGGCGGCGGTGGAGCAGCACGAGGACGGGCTGCGCGAGCATCTGGAGGCCGGGCTGGCCGGGCTGCCCGGCGTGCACCTGTGGTCGCGCGCCGGCCACCGCACACCGACCCTGCTGCTGACGTTCGACGGCTCCGCGGCGGCCGACGCCTTCCGCTTCCTGGCCGAGCGCGGCGTCAACGCGCCGGCGGGGCACTTCTACGCGATCGAGGCCAGTCGCTGGCTCGGTCTCGGGGACACCGGCGGCCTGCGGGCGGGGCTCGCGCCCTACACCGACGCCGACGACGTCGACCGGCTGCTCAGCGGGCTGCGCGAATTCCTCGCCGTCCGCTGACCGGTTCTGAGTCGGCGGCGGTCAGTCCATGCCGTCGTTAGGGATGAAGCCGGCCGGCGGCAGGGGACGGCGCACGACCGGACGCACCTTGCGGGCCGAGGGCAGCCGGTTGGTGTAGCTGGCGGCGTTGCCCCGGATGTGCGCCAGGTCGTCGTCGGTCGCCTCACGGACGACCCGGGCCGGGATGCCGGCGATGACCGAGCGGGGCGGGAACTGCTTGCCCTGCGTGACGACGGCGCCGGCGGCCACGATGGAGCCCGAGCCGATGTGCGCGCCGTTCATCACGACGCTGCCCATACCGATCAACACCTCGTCGTCGACCCGCGCCCCGTGCAGGACGACGCGGTGCCCCACCGTGACGTTCCGGCCCACCACCAGCGGATACCCGGGGTCGGAGTGCAGGGTGCAGCCGTCCTGGACGTTGGACTCGGCGCCGATCTCGATCGTCTCCGCGTCGGCGCGCGCCACGGCGCCGTACCAGAGGCTCGAGCCCGGACCCATCGTGACCGCTCCCACCACCACGGCGGTCGGGGCCACGAAGGCGTCGTCGTCGATCTTCGGGGCACCGAAGGGCAGTTCTGCGATGTAGTTGTCGGCCACGCCGTCCTCCTCGATCCGCTGGGCTGCGGGCAGTCTGGCAGGCCGGGGGCTTCGCCGGGGAGTCAGTTCGTGATCTCCGCGAGGGCTCGCGGCACCTCGGCCGGCAGCTCGCGGGCGAGAAAGCCGAGCCGACCCACCGAGGAGGCCAGTCGCTCGCCCGTCCGGCCGTGCAGGTAGGCGGCCACACGGCCGCCTGAGCCGGGTCGGCGCCGCGAGCCAGCAGCCCGGCGGTGATCCCGGCGCGCACGTCGCCGGAGCCCGAGACGCCCAGGCCCGCGCTGCCGCTGTCGTCCTGCCAGAGCCGGTCGTCGGGAGCTGCGATCCAGGACCGGGCCCCGCCGAGCCCGACGACGGCCCGCGCCCGGCGGGCGAGCTCGACGGCGGCGCCGGCCAAGTCGTCCTCGATCTCCTCTTCGTCTACGTGCAGGCAGAAGGCGATCTCGGTGGGGTTCGGCGTGAGCACCACGTTGCCGCTCAGGTGTGCCAGGCAGCCGTCGTCCGCGGTGACGCAGGACAACGCCAGCGCGTCCAGCGCCACCGGGCCGGACAGTCCGGGCAGCAGGCGCTCGCCGAGAGCCTGTGCCTCCTCCTGGTCGGCCATCCCCGGACCGATCAGGACCGCGCCGGCTGACTCCGCGAGGTCGCGCACGGTGTCCGCGGCGGCCGCCGCGATGGCGCCGTCGTCGGTCTCCGGGAGGGCGCGCACGAGGGCCTCGGGCAGCGCCTGGGCCGCGTAACCGGCCACCGACTCCGCCGTCGCCACCTGGAGCTTGCCCGCCCCCGCGCGCATCGCGGCCTCGGCGGCCAGCAGCACCGCCCCGAGGGTCTCGGCGCTACCGCCGATCACCAGCACCGAGCCGCGCGCGTTCTTGCCGCCCGTAGGCTCGGGCAGTGGCCAGCCGCGCAGCACCTCCGCGGTGACGAGCGTGGGCTCAGGGGTGCTGTGCGGCATCGGGCTCCTCGGTGATGTCCTCGTCGTCGGCGACCAGGTGGTCGACCAGGTTGAACGCGACCATCTCCAGGTCGCCGCCGGCGCCGGTCTCGTAGCGGGTCACCGACGCGTTGGCCACCTGCTCCCGCCGATCCACGTCGAGCAGCTCCTGCTCGGTCAGATCCTCCAGCACGTAGCGGAAGACCATGATCACGGCCTGGTGGGCGACCAGGAGCAGGCGCTCGCCGTCGGAGCGCAGCGCCTCGGTGGCCAGCAGGCTGCGGATCCGGAGCGCGACGTCGGCCCAGCTCTCCCCACCCGGTGGCCGGTAGTAGAACTTGCCGAGCAGGTCCCGGCGGCCGGCCTCGTCGGGGTACCGCTCGCGGATGCCGGCGCCGGTCATGCCGTCGAACGCGCCGAAGTCGCGCTCGCGCAGCCGCTCGTCGGTGCGGACGCGCAGGCCGAGGCCCTGCACCGCCAGCTCCGCGGTGGTCAGGGCCCGGGCGAACGGTGAGCTGATCACGGCCGTGGGACGGTCGTCCTCCGGCAGGTCGGCGAGCCAGCGGCCCAGGGCTGTCGCCTGGGCGCAGCCGGTGTCGGAGAGGGGGACGTCGGGGTCGCGGACGTCGAGCTCCAGCCGGCCGGCACCGGAGGCCTGGGCCTGCGCATCGGCGAGATTGCCCATGCTCTCGCCGTGCCGGACCAGGAACACCGCGGATGGGCCGGGCACGCGCTCCACCTGCTCCCCCGCTCCCGGCCGCGTCCTGCGGCTTCCCGGACGCCGGTAGCCGCTGCGCGCGACGGCGAAACAGCAGCCGCTGCTGGACGTCCCGGCCGCGGCTGCCCAGGATGGCTGGGTGACCCTGCCGAGCGACCTCCCGGTGATGGCCTTTCCCGACCAGGCCGCGTTCGAGGACTGGCTCGAGGCGGAGCACGCGACCACTCCGGGGCTCTACGTGAAGCTGGCGAAGAAGGCGGCCGGAGTTCCGTCCGTGACGCAGGCGGACATGGTGGAGTCGCTGCTGTGCTTCGGCTGGATCGACGGCCGCATCAACCGGCTCGACGACCGGTTCTTCCTCACCCGGGTGACGCCGCGCCGCCCCCGGAGTCCGTGGTCGAAGAAGAACGTGGACGCCGTCGAGGCGTTGACCGAGGCGGGCCGGATGCGGCCGGCGGGGCTGGCTGCGGTCGAGGCCGCGCGGGCCGACGGCCGGTGGGAGCGCGCCTACGCCGGCTCGGCGACGATCACCGTGCCTACGACTTCGCCGAGGCGCTGGCCGCCGAGCCGGCCGCGCGGCGGGCCTTCGAGCACCTGGACGGCGCCAACCGTTACGCCGTCCTCTGGCGGGTGCACACCGCCAGCAACGCGGCGCTGCGTGCCAAGCGGATCGCCGCCCTCGTGCAGATGCTGGCGGAGGGCCGCCGCATCCACTGAACCATCAGCCGGTGATGCGCTTGGCGAACCGGTAGCCCCGCTGGTCCACGGTCGTCACGGCGACGGGCTGCCCGAAGGTGCGGGCGTGCACGATCATCCCGTTGCCGATGTAGATGGCCACGTGGCTGATCGGTTCGTAGTAGAAGACCAGGTCGCCGGGCTGGAGGTCGGCCCGGGCCACGGTCTGACCCAGCCCGGACTGGGAGCGGCTGGAGTGCGGAAGTGCCACACCGGCAGCCGCGTAGGCGTAGCCCGTCAGGCCCGAGCAGTCGAACCCGTCGGGGCCCGACTTGCCCCACACGTAGGGGTCGCCAACCTGCGCCAGGGCGGTCCGCACAGCGACGCCGGCAGCCTCGCTCGGTGCCAGAGGGAGGCTGCCAGCCGACGGCGCCCGCAGCGTCGGGCCGGCCAGCGCGGCGGTGACGGTCGCCTGCTCCGCGGCCGACAGCCGGGCGAACTCCGCCTCGTAGTCGGCGACCTTCTTCTGGACCTCCGCCTGCTGGGCCTCGAGCTGGGTCAGACCCGACTCGGCGGTCGCGGCGGCGGCGTCGGCGTCGGCCTGCGTCTGGGCGGCGACGGCCTGCGCCGCGGCGACGTCGGCCACGATCCCGTTGGTGTGGTGGGCGATCATGTCCAGCGTCGTCATCTGCTGGACGAGTTCCTCGGCCGAGTCGCTGGTCAGGAAGGCGGCCATGCGGGACTGGCTCTTGCCGGTGTAGCCGCTCTGGGCGATGGCGCGCAACTGGGGCTCGTAGACGGCGAGCGCGGCCCGTGCGGCAGCTGCCTCCTCCGCCGCGGCCTTCGCCGCCTCCTGCTGGGCGGCAACGGCGACCTCGGCCTCGTGCACCTGCCCGTCGATCATGGTGAGCCGCTGGGCGGCTTCCTGCACGAGCTTCGACGCTTCCGCGGCGTTCGCCGGGGCCGCGGCCGCAGGGGACGGCGACAGGAGCGCGGCGAAGATGGCGACGAGGGTTGGACAGGCGACTGCCAAGGCGCGGGCACGGCGCCGTGAGGTCGTGCGCTGGGTGTGCACCGTCGGCCTCCGTCGAACCGCGCCGGGCCCGCTGTGCGGGCCGCTGTCCATGCGCGTGAGTACGGACGGTATGGATGCAATGCCGATACGTAGCGAAGGGCGCGCTGATCAGGAGCGGTGATCCTGCCTCGCCCGTCACATGCGCACCACGAGTCGCCATTCATCCCGTGGGCCACATTCCTGGCGCGCAGGAATGGTAGGCAGGACGGTTTTCTGGTGACCGCACGATGCCACCCACGCGGTGCGCGGGCGGTAGACCTCCGGCTCAGCCGGCGAGAGGCTCCTGGGACTGCAGGCTGGTGACTGCCTTGAGGTCGCGCAGGATGGCGGCGAGCTCGTCGGCGGTCCACGCCTCGCAGCAATCACAGGTCTCGTCGAAGGTGACCAGGCCGAGGCGGCCGCCGGCCTGGTCCTCGGCGATGGCCAGATGCCCGGACATGGGGTGACGGTGACAGGCGCACCCCGCGGCGCAGAGCCCGAGACCCCAGCCGGAGATGACGACGGTGCGACCGTCGTCGCGAACCTTGCCCACCTGGAAGACGGACGGCTTACGACTCCTGCTCATGGGAGTCCTCCCCTCGACAGCCCGCCGGGGAGGCCCCGGTTCGGGTTGGGAAAAGCTGTGCTGGCAGAGGTATCGGCAGGATCCGGAAGGAACTACATCGCCTGGACCCAGATTTCCGTGCGGGTTCCTGGTTTTACCTGGCTGCCAGCCTGGTACTCATCGTAATCGCGCTAGTACGAATCGTCGCCGTCAGTTTTCTCCAGGCCGAGGCCCGGCGGTTGGCAGGTCTGGGCCGGAGGAGCTCCGGGAGCGCTCAGCTGGCCGGGCTGACGCTGCTCATGTTGAAGTCCGGCACCCGCAACGCGGGCATCGCCGTCCGCGTGAACCAGTCGTTCCACTCCCGCGGCAGCGTCCGCTCGGTCGCGCTCGCCTGCACCGCCCGTGCCAGCAGGTCGACCGGGGACTCGTTGAACCGGAAGTTGTTCACCGCCCCCGTCACCTCGCCGCCCTCCACCAGGAAGACGCCGTCGCGGGTCAGCCCGGTGAGCAGCAGGGTCTGCGGATCCACCTCGCGGATGTACCAGAGGGTCGTGAGCAGCAGGCCGCGGTCGGTCGCGGCGAGCATCTCCTCCGGAGACGCCGTCGCGGTGGGGTCCTCGAGGATCAGGTTGTCGACGGCGGCCGTCGCGGGCGCGGTCGTCTTGAGCGCCCAGGCCCGCGGCCGCATCAGGTTGGCCAGCACACCCTCGGAGACCCAGTCGACCGCCGGCGTGGCCATCCCGTTGTCGAAGACCGACGCCGCGCCCGACGACGCCCCGACCACCTGGAAGGGCGCCGCCTCGAGCCCGGGTGCGGCCGGGTCGCTGCGCAGGGTCAACGGCAGGGCCGCCAGCCGTTCACCGATCCGGTTGCCCCCGCCGGGCTTGGCGAAGACGTTGCGGCCCTCGTCGGCGTCGCGCGCCTCCATCGTCCAGTAGAGGTAGATCATCAGATCGCTGACGGCGGAGGGGGGCAGCAGGGTCTCGTAGCGCCCGGCGGGCAGCTCGATCCTGCGCTGCGACCAGGCCATCTTGCGGGCGACGTCGGCGGCGAGGTCGGGCACGGAGACGTCCCGGAAGTCGCGGGTTCCGGTGCCGGCCCACACGGACCGGGAGAAGTCGGGGCTCTTGCCGTTGAGCTCGACCCGGCCGGTGGGCTGGTCGTGCCGCAGCCGCAACCCCGTCGAGCTGCCCAGGTAGGTGGTCGCCATGGAGTGCTCGGCGAAGCCGAAGAGCAGCTCGCCGCGGTCCCGTGCCTCGCCGAAGGCCTGCCCGAGCGCGGGGGCGAAGTCGGTGAACACCTCGATGGAGGTCTCCGCGGCCTCGGCGTCCCAGTCGCCCGCCCCGGCCGACTGCTCGCTCACCAGCGGGACGGCGTCCTCGGCCGGTCCCGCGTCCCGCGCCGCCTGCTCGCTGGCGGCGACCAGCGCCGCGACGTCCGGCGTGCCGGTGCGGCTGACCGTGCCGGCCGCCACTCCCTGTCCGCCGTCCACGAAGGACACGACGACGACCTGCCGGGAGCGCATGGCGCCGTTGGTGGTCAGGCTGTTGCCCGCCCAGCGGAGGTTGGCCTCGGAGCCCTCCACCACGAAGGTGATCTGATCATCGGCCGTGGACGCCGCCAGCGCCTGCTCCACGAGCTCCTGCGCGGTCGCCTGGGTCATCGGCCGGCCTCCTGGACGGTGTTGAGGATGGCGACTTTCTCGAACAGCGCCGTGGGGCAGCCGTGGCTCACCGGCGCCGTCTGGCCCGGTTGTGCCTTGCCGCAGTTGAAAGCGCCACCGAGCACGTAGGTGTCGGGGCCGCCGACCACCGACATCGACCCCCAGAAGTCCGTCGTCGTGGCCTGGTAGGCGACGTCGCGCAGCTGACCGGCGAGCCGGCCGCCCTCGATCCGGTAGAACCGCTGGCCGGTGAACTGGAAGTTGTAGCGCTGCATGTCGATCGACCAGCTCTTGTCGCCGACGACGTAGATGCCGCGCTCGACGCCGCCGATGAGCTCCTCGGTCGTCGGCCCGTCGGCGGCGGGCTGCAGGGAGACGTTCGCCATGCGCTGCACGGGCACGTGCCCCGGCGAGTCGGCGAACGCGCAGCCGTTGGACCGCGGCATCCCGGTTCGGCGGGCCATGTTGCGGTCCACCTGGTAGCCCACGAGGACGCCGTCCCGCACGATGTCCCACTGCTGTCCGGCGACGCCCTCGTCGTCCCACCCCACCGTGGACAGCCCGTGGACGGCGGTGCGGTCGCCGGTCACGTTCATCCCCGGCGATCCGTACTGCAGGCTGCCCAGCTTGTCGACGGTCGCGAACGACGTCCCGGCGTAGGCGGCCTCGTAGCCCAGCGCCCGGTCGAGCTCGGTCGCGTGCCCGATCGACTCGTGGATGGTGAGCCAGAGGTTGGACGGGTCGACGACCAGGTCGTAGCGGCCGGCCTCCACCGACGGCGCCTTGGTCTTCTCACGCAGGAGCTCGGGGATCTGGGCCAGCTCGGTGCGCCAGTCGTACCGGCCGTCGGTCAGGTACTCCCAGCCCCGGCCGGCCGGCGGGGCCAGCGTGCGCATGCTCTCGAACGAGCCAGTGGACCGGTCGACGGTCAGCGCCGTGAAGTGCGGGTGCAGGCGGACCCGCTGCTGGCGGGTGCGGGTGCCGGCGGTATCGGCGTAGTACTTCTGCTCCTTCACCAGCATGCAGCCGGCCTGCACGTGCTCGACACCGTCGGCGGCCATGAGCTGCTCGGAGAAGCCGGTGAGCAGCGCGGACTTCTCGGGATCGGGCACGGTGAAGGGGTCGGTCTCGTAGTCGGAGACCCAGGTGGCGTCGGCGTACACCGGCTCGGGGGCGAGCTCGACCCGGTCGCTGTTGATCGCGGCCGAGACCTTGGCGACCGCGACGGCCTGCTCGGCCAGCCGCACAGCCTCGGCGGCGGTGAGGACGACGCCGGCCGCGAAGCCCCAGGTGCCCTCGTGCACCACCCGGACGGCGAGGCCGAGATCCTCGCCGTCGACGAACGCCTCCGGGCGCGCGTCCCGCAGGCTGATCGTCTGCGTGCGGATGCGCTCGACCCGGAGGTCGGCGTGCTCGCACCCGAGGTCCAGCGCCCGCGTGAGGGCGGCGTCGGTCAGCGCGGAGAGCGGCAGGGCGAGGAAGGATTCGTCGACGGTGCGTGGCACCACCCCTGTCTACCAGCCGGGCCCGGAGGCCTCGCAGGCGATCGTTCGCCTGGCTACCGACGTCTCTTCGTACTTCACCGCGGTGAAGCGCGGCCCTTTCCCGCGGTAAAGCACCGGGACAGGGGTAAGCGGCCCTCATGACCGGGCCTGCGGACGACGTCACGCTCACCTTCGGCGGGAACGCCACCATGCTGTTGCGCATCGGCCCGTTCACGCTGCTGACCGATCCGAACTTCCTGCACCGCGGACAGCGGGCCTACCTGGGCTACGGCCTGCGGGCCAAGCGGCTGACCGACCCGGCGCTGGAGCCGACGCAGCTGCCGGCGCTCGACGGGATCCTGCTGTCGCACATGCACGGCGACCACTGGGACCGCATCACCACGAAGTCGCTGCCGAAGGCGACGCCAGTGGTCACGACGCCCGAGGCTGCGAAGTGCCTGGCCGCCCGAGGGTTCACCGGCACCGCGGACCTCCGCGCCTGGCAGACCCACGAGTTCACCCGCGGCACCGACATCCTGCGGATCACCTCGGTGCCCGGCGTCCACGGGCCCGGCCCCCTCGCGCGAGTGCTCCCGCAGGTCATGGGCAGCGTCGTGGAGCTGATCCGCGGCGCCTCAGGGGCAGGAACTGCAGCTGCGGACGTGGCCTGGCGCGGCTACATCTCCGGCGACACCCTCTACCGGCCGTTCCTGGGCGAGGTGCTGAAGCGCACCGGTCCCCTCGACGTCCTCATCCCGCACCTGGGCGGAACGAGGGCTCTGGGGCTGACGGTGACCATGGACGCCCGGCAGGGCGCCGACCTGGTCGAGCTGCTGAAGCCGCCGGTGACCGTGCCGGTGCACTTCGACGACTACGACCGCTTCGCCAGCCCGCTGGGCGATTTCGTCGCCGAGGTCGGCCGCCGCGAGCTGCCCGGCGAGCTGCGCACCGTCCAGCGCGGGGACACGATCTCACTCCGCGCTTGACTCCCTCACCCGCGATCATGAAGTTGGCGCGGCGACACGCCGTGGCGGGACGGCGTGTCGCCACCGGGCCTTCATGATCGTCGGCGGGAGCGGGTCAGCTGCGGGCGAGCAGCTCGTCGAGGTTCTCGTAGCCCTCGTTCACGCCGACGAGCTCGGGGTCGACGTGCGCGCGGAAGACCTTCTCCGGCGAGGCGTCGAACTCCCGCGTGGATCCGGACGAGCGGGACGTCGGGGTCGGCGAGGATCTGGGCCTCGGAAGGGGTGGTCCTGGTCATGACTGCGGTCCCTTCTGCGTGTTCTGCGGGGGGGCGTCGTCCGGCATCGATCGGGTGACGTCGTCGAGACGGCGGTAGCGCTCCTCGGCCCGGCGCCGGTAGCGCTCGACCCATTTCGTCATCAGGTCGAACACCTCCGCCTCCAGGTGCACCGGCCGACGCTGGGCGTCGCGACTGCGGCTCACCAGTCCGGCGTCCTCGAGGACCTTCAGGTGTTTGGAGACGGCCTGGACCGTGACGTCGTAGGGCTCGGCGAGCTCGTTGACCGTGGCCTCGTCGACGATGGCGAGCCGGGCCACGATGTCCCGCCGGGTGGGGTCGGCCAGCGCCGCGAACACCCGGGAGAGCCGGTCAGCCGTCACGTCGTCCTCCCCGGTGCTCAACCGATCCGTTGAACGGACACGTTAAGACACCATGCAGCGTTGTCAACCGATCGGTTGACAAGACGCACGGCCTACTGGATGGACACGAACGGCGCCGTACGGCGAAGCCAGACCGGTGGCGGGCTCCGGCGGGGCCGGGCAGTCGTGCCGGGCCGCCGATACCGTGGGGCCATGTCGTTCCTCGCCGCCGCCGCATCCGACGAGGGCGGTATCACCGGCTTCCTGCTCGATCTGGTGGAGAAGCTGGGGCCGGTGGGAGTGGGCCTGGCCATCCTCGCCGAGACAGTCATCCCGCCGATCCCCAGCGAGGCGGTGCTGGGCCTGGCCGGCGTGCTCATCAACGAGGGCCGGATGTCGATCGTCCCGGTCGTCCTCTTCGCCACTCTCGGCTCGGTC
>JALYMS010000417.1 GCA_030773535.1 Actinomycetota bacterium
CAGCCCGACGCCACCGCCAGCACGGCTGCCGCGGCGGGCGCCACGGGCGACGGCTACACGTACGGCTCGGCTGCCGGGGCACCCCGGATGACGCCCGCGGACGCCTCGGCCGCCGCCGCGTTCGACCCGGCGAGGTTCTACGTGCCGGGCCGCAGCCTCAGCGGCGCCGACCGCGCCGGATCCGGGGCCATCGCCGGGGATTACGACGGCGCCTCGGTGCCGGTGTTCGGTCAGCTCGCCGGCCTCGACGACGCTGCATTCGACGACGCGAACGCCGCGGAGGAGGCCTCGGCTTCCTCCCCGGCGGCGCGGACCCTGCCTGCGGCCGCCCTGGCCGCGGTGGTCGCACTGGCGGCAGTGACCGCTGCACTCGTCCGCACCCACCAGGCGGCGCACTCCTCCCGCTGAGTCCACCCGTCCGCATCGCGGCCGTCGTCCCGCCTCGGGACGGCGGCCGCGGTCGCGCTGGGGTCAGGCGGTCCGGCCTGTGGACGGGGCGGAAGCCGCGTCCGCCAGCGCTGGTAACCTCGTCGCAGCGCGTTCCGGCACCTGTCCATGCACTGCCGGGGCGCGCGACGCGTGTTCGACCCTCCTGCTGCAGATCGACTGCAGCCGCCAAGACCAGAGGAGGTGGGGTTCTCCGTGCGTCGCTACGAACTGATGGTCATCCTCGACCCCGATCTCGAGGAGCGCACCATCGCTCCCTCGCTCGACCGGTTCCTGACCGTCGTCACCAAGTCCGGTGGCACCGTCAAGACCGAGATCTGGGGCCGCCGCCGGATGGCCTACGAGATCAAGAAGCAGGTCGAGGGCATCTACGCCATCGTCAACATCGAGGCCGAGCCGGCCGCGGTGGCCGAGCTCGACCGTCAGCTCAACCTTAACGAGTCGGTGCTCCGCACGAAGCTGATGCGCCCCGAGGTCCACTGAGCATGGCCGGCGAGACCGTCATCACCGTCATCGGCAACCTGACGTCGGACCCGGAGCTGCGGTTCACCCCGTCGGGCGCTGCGGTGGCGAACTTCACCGTCGCCTCGACCCCCCGCACCTTCGATCGTCAGTCCCAGGAGTGGAAGGACGGCGAGGCGCTCTTCCTGCGCTGCAACGTGTGGCGTCAGGCGGCCGAGAACGTCGCCGAGTCCCTCACCCGCGGCTCGCGGGTCATCGTCAGCGGACGACTCAAGCAGCGTTCGTTCGACACCAAGGAAGGCGAGAAGCGCACCGTCATCGAGCTGGAGGTCGACGAGATCGGCCCCTCCCTGCGCTACGCCACCGCGAAGGTCACCAAGGCCTCGCGCGGTGAGGGTGGCGGCGGCTTCGGTGGTGGCGGCGGCGGAGGCGGCTTCGGCTCCTCCGGTGGCTCCGGCGGCGGCGGGAGCAGCGACCCCTGGTCGACGCCCGCCGGCCCGTCCGACGAACCTCCCTTCTGATCCTCTCTTCGAACCTGTCTGTATCTGGAGAACCCCGTGCCCAAGCCCCCCATCCGCAAGATCAAGAAGAAGGTCTGCCAGTTCTGCAAGGACAAGGCGACCTACGTGGACTACAAGGACACGACCCTGCTGCGGAAGTTCATCTCCGACCGCGGCAAGATCCGTGCCCGCCGCGTCAGCGGCAACTGCAGCCAGCACCAGCGGGACGTCGCCGTGGCCGTGAAGAACAGCCGCGAGATGGCGCTGCTGCCCTACACCTCGACGGCGCGCTGATCATGAGTCAGATGAAGCTGATCCTCACCCAGGAGGTCACCGGTCTCGGCTCCTCCGGCGACACCGTGGAGGTCAAGGGCGGCTACGGCCGCAACTACCTCCTGCCCCGCGGGCTGGCCATCGTGGCCACCCGGGGTGCCGAGAAGCAGATCGAGTCGCTCCGCCGGGCTCGTGCGGCCCGCGAGGTGCGCTCGAACGAGGAGGCGACCGCCGTCGCCGGCCAGCTGGCCGGTCTCACGGTCCGCGTGCCGGCCCGCGCGGGCGAGGGCGGACGCCTGTTCGGCCGGGTCACCACCGCCGACGTCGCCGCGGCGGTCACCGCCGCCGGTGGCCCGGGGCTCGACCGTCGCCGGATCGAGCTGCCCAGCAGCATCAAGACGACGGGCCAGCACACCGTCACCGTGCGCGTGCACCCCGAGGTCACCACCCAGCTGACCATCGAGGTCGTCCCTTCCTGACGCGGAGGGCCAGCCGCCGGGCTGGACACACACAGCAGCGCCCGCGAGGGGCGTCGGACTCCGGTCCGGCGCCCCTCGCGGCGTTCCGGCGACCCGCGGCCGATGCGCTGATGGGACCGCCCGGGACCGCCGTGCACCGCGTGTGACAGCTGCGGCGTGTCGCGAAAAGTTTGTTCGGACTTTCTTCCGTCCACAGGCTGCGGGGATCCTTCGCGCAGGTGAGCGGCTGGGGGCGGGGAGCCGGCCGATACGCGTCCCCCGACGTCTCCACATGTCGACAGGCGTCCGTCCACCGACTTGTCCACAAGTTGTGCAGATCGGCGTGCACACAGGTGTTGGACGGCGCCCCCTCCCGCTTCCTAACGTCCTCGCCAGCTGCCGCCGGGTGTCGTGTCGGGCCCTCCGATCGATCGGCGTCCGATTCTGTCGGTGCCTGGCGGTAGCAAGGACCCGAACATCTGTTCGATCCGGCGACGCCCGTCGAACTCCGGCTTCCCCACGGAGTGGTGGCGCGGGCGCGCCAGCAAGGAGAAGGAGGATCCCGTGGCGCTGGCCGACGAGTTCAGCCGGCCGACCGCGACTGCGCCGGCGTACGACCGGCAGCCGCCGCAGGACGTCGCCGCGGAGCAGTCGGTGCTGGGCGGCATGTTGCTGAGCAAGGACGCGATCGCCGACGTCGTCGAGGCGCTGCACGGCCCCGACTTCTACCGGCCGGCACATCAGGTGATCTTCGACTGCATCCTCGACCTCTACGGCCGCGGTGAGCCGGCGGACGCCATCACGGTGGCCGCCGAGCTCAACCGCACCGACCAGCTTTCCAAGATGGGCGGCGCGGTCTACCTGCACACCCTGATCGCCTCCACGCCCACCGCGGCCAACGCGGGCTACTACGCGGCGATCGTCGCCGAGCAGGCCGTGCTGCGGCGGCTGGTCGAGGCAGGCACCCGGGTCGTCCAGCTCGGCTACGGCGCCGCCGGCGGCAAGGGCGACGTCGACGACATCGTCGACCGGGCCCAGCAGGAGATCTACGACGTCACCGAGAAGCGGATGAGCGAGGACTACTCGCGCCTCGAGGACATCCTCCAGCCCACCATGGACGAGCTCGACGCCATCGCCTCCCGGGGCGGGGTCAGCCGGGGCGTGCCCACCGGCATCCGCGACCTCGACGAGCTGACCAACGGCCTCCAGGCCGGCCAGATGATCGTCATCGCGGCCCGCCCCGGCGTGGGGAAGGCCTTGGCGCTCGACACCCCGATCGCCACACCGTCCGGCTGGACGACGATGGGCGAGATCGCCGTCGGTGACCGGGTCCTGGGGTCGGATGGCCGGCCCACGACCGTGGTCGCCGCGACCGAGGTGATGACCGATCGGCCCTGCTACGAGGTGCACTTCTCCGACGGTTCGGTGATCGTGGCCGACGCCCAGCACCAGTGGCTCACCGAGAGCGTCGACGGCGAGCACGGCGTCCGGACGACGGAGCAGATCGCGGGCTCACTGTGGACGGGTTCGCAGGCCAACCACGCGGTGGCGAACACCGCGCCGCTGACGCTCCCCGACGTCCGACTGCCGCTGTCTCCGTACGCCCTCGGGGTCTGGCTCGGCCACGGCGCCTTGCGCAGTTCCGATCCGGAGGTCGCCGCGTTCCTCGAGGTTGAGCTCCCCGAGAACCTGGACGTCGCAGCCCAAGTCGGCGCCCTCGGTCTGCTCAAGTGCCCCCACATACCGCCCGCCTACCTGCGAGCGTCGGCCCGGCAGCGCCGCGACCTTCTCGCAGGCCTGCTCGACAGCTCAGCAACAGTCAACGCCGATGGCGACATCCGGCTGATGGTTCCCAGCAGGCGCCTGACGCGGGACGTACGGGAACTCCTCAACGGGCTGGGTCATCAGCTACCTGTGGGACCCGAAGTCGGCCACACCCTGACGTTCGCCATCGACGACGACGTCTTTCGCGTCGAGAGGAAGCATCTCCTCCACAAGGAAGCTCGCGTCCTTTCAGCCTCCCCTCGACCGGTCCGGTTCATCACCGACGTGCGCCCAATTGCAAGCGTGCCCGTGCGCTGCATCCAGGTCGCTGCAGAGGACTCGCTCTTTCTTGCGGGCCGCAGCTTCATCCCGACCCACAACTCCACGCTGGGCCTGGACATCGCCCGCTCGGCGTCGGTCAAGCACCACCTGCCGGCCGCCATCTTCTCGCTGGAGATGAGCAAGCACGAGATCACCATGCGGCTGCTGTCAGCCGAGGCGAAGGTGCCGCTGCACCACATGCGTGCGGGCACGCTCTCCGATGAGGACTGGTCGAAGCTGGCCCGCCGCATGGGCGAGATCGCCGATGCGCCGCTCTACATCGACGACTCGCCCAACATGACGATGATGGAGATCCGGGCCAAGGCGCGACGCCTCAAGCAGCGCAACGACCTCAAGCTCGTGGTCATCGACTACCTGCAGCTCATGACGTCGGGGAAGCGGGTGGAGAGCCGCCAGCAGGAGGTCTCCGAGTTCTCGCGAGCGCTGAAGTTGCTCGCGAAGGAGCTCGAAGTCCCGGTCATCGCGATGTCGCAGCTGAACCGTGGCTCCGAGCAACGTCAGGACAAGAAGCCGATGCTCTCCGACCTCCGTGAGTCCGGCTGCCTCCCGGCGGACACGCGCATCCTGCGCGCCGACACCGGCGCGGAGACCACGATGGGTGAGCTCTTCGAGAACGGCGAGACGGACGTCCCGGTCTGGTCACTCGACGACAACCTGCGCTACGTCCGCCGGCACCTGACGCACGTCTTCTCCACCGGCCGCAAGCAGGTCCTGCAGATGACGACGTCTTCCGGGAAAAGGATCCGGGCTACGGCGAACCACCCGTTCCTCACGTTCGACGGCTTCCGGCCGCTCGGCGAGCTCGCCCCCGGTGACCGCATCGCGGTTCCGCGTCACGTGCCGGCGCCGGACCGGATGACCGTCTGGGAAGACGAGAAGGTCACCCTGCTGGCGCACCTGATCGGCGACGGGAGCTTCGTGAAGCGGCAGCCGCTGCGCTACGCGTCGATCGACGAGGCGAATCTGCGAGCGGTGACCACGGCAGCCTTGCACTTCGGCGTGGTCGCGGTCCGCGACGAGTACCCCGCGGCCCGATGCACGACGCTGCGGCTGCGGGCACCGTTCCCGCTCACCCACGGCAAGCGGAACCCGATCGCCTCCTGGCTGGACGAGCTGGGGCTCTTCGGCCTGCGCAGCCACGAGAAGTTTGTGCCTCCGCCGGTGTTCTGCCTCCCGAAGAAGCAGATCGCGATGTTCCTTCGGCACCTCTGGGCCACCGACGGGTCGGTGACGGTCAACAAGAACGGCCGCGGCGGCCGGGTCTACTACGCCTCCACCAGCCGCGAGCTCGTCGACGACGTCTCCCGACTGCTGCTGCGCTTCGGGATCTCGTGCCGCATTCGCCGGGTGAAGAAGAGCGGCTACCAAGACGGCTGGACGCTCGACATCAGCGGCTGCGACGACCAGCGGCGCTTCCTGGGAGAGATCGGCGTCCACGGAGCACGTGGTGATGCCGCTCAGCGGCTCCTGGAGATCGTGCGAGGGCTGTCCGGCAACACCAACGTGGACACGATCCCGTCGCAGGTCTGGGACCGCGTGCGCGACGTGCTGGCCGAGCGTGGCATGAGCCACCGCGCGTTCGCCGCCGCCATGGGCAGCGCCTTCTGCGGCAACGCAATGTGGAAGCACGCCCCAAGCCGGGAACGGCTGGGCCGGGTGGCGAGAATCCTCGGTGACGCCGATCTGGAGATGCAAGCGGTCAACGACGTGCTCTGGGACGAGATCGTGTCGATCGAGCAGGGCGTCGAGGAAGAGGTTTACGACGCGACTGTCCTCGGCGGACACAATTTCGTGGCCGACGGGATCGTCGTCCACAACAGCATCGAGCAGGACGCCGACATGGTCATGATGATCCACCGCGAGGACATGTACGAGAAGGAGTCCCCGCGGGCGGGCGAGGCCGACATCATGCTGGTCAAGCACCGCAACGGCCCGACGGCGAACGTCACGGTGGCCTTCCAGGGCCACTACAGCCGCTTCGTGGACATGGCCAACTGATGAGCGCGCCGGAAGGGCCGACGGAGGTCGACCTGCAGCAGGTCGTCGAGCGGGAGCTCGCGCTGCTGCAGCCCGACGTCCGGCGTGACGCTCAGCGGGTCATGGCGCTGCTGCATCCTGACTTCCTCGAACACGGGGCGTCCGGCCAGGTCTGGGACCGCGAGTCGATCGCGTCGGTCACCAGCGGCACCGACGCACCTATTCAGGCGGTCGACCTGCGAACGCGGCACCTGGGCGCGGACGCCGTGCTGCTCACCTACCGCTCCCGCGAGCCGGGTCGCGAGGCGCTGCGCAGCTCGGTGTGGCTGCGGGACTCCGACGCTGGTTGGCTGCTGCTGTTCCACCAGGGCACCCCGAGCGTCGCCGCATGAGGCCCGCGCCGGCCGGCCCCGACGCGTTGAGCTGGGTGCACCAGGCCGCCGAGGACTGCTCCCCCAGCCGGGCTCGCCTGGGGCGAGTCGCCGAGATGCTCAGGGAGGCGGAGGTAGCGCTGCCGCTGACGCGCCGCCGGGAGCGCCCCGACCGGATCCCGAGGCCGGTTCGGCGCCGGCGCGGCGACGGTCCGCACTCCCGGTGCCGCGCCGCGCCGCCGACGACGTCCTGACCGTGCACGTGGCCGGCCTGCGCACGTGACCGTCCCGACGTGGGGAGCAGTGACCCGGTGAGGCGGAACCGTGATGGTTCCGACCCGACCGGGTGAGCCGTAGGTGCCCCGGCTCAGGCGGCGGCCCTGGA
>JALYMS010000418.1 GCA_030773535.1 Actinomycetota bacterium
GCCGGGACCTACCTGGCCGGGCTGGCCCCGTGGGAGGCGGCGGGATCGCCACTGCTCGCGCTGACCGCCGCGGTGCTCGCCGGCACCGTCGCCGTGTCCCTCCTCGCGCTGGCCGGGCCATGGCGCCGGCACCGGTTCGGCCCGCCGCTGACGGTGCTGACCCTGACCCTGCTCACCCTCGTCGCGGACGTGCTGACCGGCTCCTCCCTGGAGCTGAACGGGCTGCTGGGCTACGACGCGATCGTCGCCGGCCGGTTCACCGGCTTCGGCAACCTCACCTTCGGCCTGCTGGCGGTCAGCGGGCTGATCGGAACCGCGGCGGCGGCCACCGCGCTCGCCCGCCGGGCCGGTCCCTCCCGGGCGCGGGCGGTCACCGCCGTCACCGTCGTCGGCGCAGGGCTGCTCACCGTCGCCCTCGTCGGCGCTCCGGGCCTGGGACGCGACTTCGGCGGCGTCCTGGCCGCCCTGCCGGGATACCTGCTGCTGGCCATGCTGCTGACCGGGATACGCGTCACCGTCGTCCGGCTCGGCTCCGTCCTGGCCACCGCGGTGCTGGCCGGAACCGCCGTCGCCGTCCTGGACTGGCGCCGTCCGCCGGGCGAGCGCACCCATCTCGGCCGGTTCGTCGAGCAGGTGCGCACCGGCGAGGCCTGGACCGTCGTCCTCCGCAAGGCGCAGGCGAACCTGGACATCCTGGTGGGCAGCCCGCTGGCGTGGCTGCTGCCCGTCGCGGCCGTGGCGGCGTTCTGGCTCCTGCGCCCCGGCGGCCTCCTGCGCCGAGGCAGGGGAACGGCGAACGCCGGACCCGGAGTGCTGCCGCTGGCGGAGGTCCAAGTGCTGAGGGCGGCGCTGGTCGCCTGCCTGCTGACCCTGGCTGTGGGTGCGGCGGTCAACGACTCCGGGGTGGCGGTCCCGGCCACCGCGGGAGCGCTGTTGGTGCCGCTCCTGGTGTGGCTGGCCGCCGGACCCGGGCGCGGGGACACCGGGGAGACGGCCGGGAGAAGTCCGCGCTCGGGACCGGGCGAGCCGACCGGTCGTGTTACGGTCGTCTCCCGTGGGTCGACCGTCTCAAGCACGTGACTTCGGGCTCCTTCACAACTCCCAGCCGACGAAGTTCGTCTTCGTCACGGGCGGCGTTGTGTCCTCACTCGGCAAGGGACTGACCGCCAGTTCGCTGGGCGCCCTGCTGTCCAGCCGCGGGCTCCGGGTCACCATGCAGAAGCTGGACCCCTACCTCAACGTCGATCCGGGGACGATGAACCCGTTCCAGCACGGCGAGGTCTTCGTCACCGAGGACGGCGCCGAGACCGACCTGGACATCGGGCACTACGAGCGCTTCCTGGACACCGACCTCTCCGGCCGGGCGAACGTGACCACCGGCCAGGTGTACTCCAGCGTGATCGCCCGGGAGCGGCGCGGGGAGTACCTGGGTGACACCGTGCAGGTGATCCCGCACATCACCAACGAGATCAAGGCGCGGATCATGGCCGGCGCCGAGGGCCCCGAGGCGGGGGGGCCGAGTCGAGTGGATGTCGTCATCACCGAGGTCGGCGGCACGGTCGGCGACATCGAGTCGCTGCCCTTCCTCGAGGCCGCCCGGCAGGTGCGCCACGAGATCGGCCGGGAGAACTGCTTCTTCCTGCACATCTCGCTGGTCCCCTTCATCGCGCCGTCGGGCGAGCTGAAGACCAAGCCCACCCAGCACTCGGTGGCCGCCCTGCGCAGCATCGGCATCCAGCCCGATGCGCTGGTCTGCCGCTCAGACCGGGAGATCGGCACCGGCCTCAAGCGCAAGATCAGCCTGATGTGCGACGTCGACGAAGAGGGCGTCATCTCCTGCGCCGACGCGCCGTCGATCTACGACATCCCGAAGGTGCTGCACCGCGAGGGACTGGACGCCTACGTCGTCCGCCGTCTCGGCCTGCCCTTCCGGGACGTCGACTGGACCGTCTGGGGCGACCTGCTCGACCGGGTGCACGCGCCGAAGCGGACGGTGGAGATCGCGCTGGTCGGCAAGTACATCGACCTTCCCGACGCCTACCTGTCGGTGACCGAGGCCCTGCGCGCGGGCGGGTTCGCGCACCGCAGCCGGGTGCGGATCCGGTGGGTGCAGTCCGACGAGTGCCAGACCCCCGAGGGCGCGGCCGCCGCGCTGGCCGGCGTGGACGGCGTCTGCATCCCCGGCGGCTTCGGCGTCCGGGGCATCGAGGGCAAGCTCGGCGCCATCCGCTACACCCGGGTCAACGCGATTCCCACGCTCGGCCTGTGCCTGGGTCTGCAGTGCATGGTCATCGAGTACGCCCGGGACGTCGCCGGCATCGAGAAGGCGAACTCCGCCGAGTTCGACCCCGAGACCCCCGACCCGGTCATCGCCACCATGGCCAGCCAGCTCGACGTGATCGCCGGTGAGCGCGATCTCGGTGGCACGATGCGGCTGGGCAGCTACCCCGCGACGCTGCAGCGCGGATCGGTGACCGCGGCGGCCTACGGCTCGACCGAGATCACCGAACGGCACCGGCACCGCTTCGAGGTGGCCAACGCCTACCGCGACCGGCTCGCCGAGGCGGGCATGGTCTTCTCCGGCACGTCGCCCGACGGTCTCCTGGTGGAGTTCGCCGAGCTGCCGGCCGACGTCCACCCCTTCTTCGTCGGCACCCAGGCCCACCCCGAGCTGAAGAGCCGCCCCACCCGGCCGCACCCCTTGTTCGCCGCCTTCGTCCAGGCGGCGGTCGGCTACCAGGACTCCGCACGCCTTCCGCTCGAGGACGGCGAGAAGGTCGGTATCTGATGCGGGGAGCGCGGCGATGAGTGAAGACGAGCCGCAGCCCCACGAGTATCGGCTGCTGGCCAGCGAGTCGGTCTTCGAGGGGCACGTCATCTCTCTGCGGCGCGACACCGTCGCGATGCCGGGGGGCGGGGACAGCGTCCGGGAGGTCGTGCGCCACCCGGGCGCGGTCGCGGTCGTCGCTGTCGACGACGAGGACCGCGTGGTGATGGTCCGGCAGTACCGCCATCCCGTCGGGCGGGCGCTGTGGGAACTCCCCGCCGGTCTCCGCGACGCCGACGGCGAGCCGCCGCTGCAGACCGCGAAGCGGGAACTCGCCGAGGAGGCGCTGCTGTCGGCCGCGCGGTGGTCGCTGCTCGCAACGTCCTACAGCTCGCCGGGCTTCTGCGACGAGCAGGTGCTGATCTACCTCGCCGAGGAGCTCACCGCCGCCGACCGGCCCGAGGGCTTCGTCGTGGAGCACGAGGAACTCGACATGACCGTCGAGCGGGTCCCGCTCGACGCCGCCGTGCAGCGGGTCTTCGACGGCGACATCCGGAACGCGAGCGCGGTGATCGGACTGCTGGCCGCGGCGCAGGCCCGGTCGGGCAGCCCGCGGCTGCGGCCGGCCGACACGGACTGATCCTCCGTCGGTCCGCCGCCCATTTGTCACTGTGCACTTCTCGGGGCCCCTCAGAGCTGCGGAGGGGCCGAGAAGTGCACAGTCGGCGGAGGCTGTGCCTCGGTCAGCCGCCGGTGGCGCCGGAGCCCGGTTCATCCGGCAGCCGGAGACCGAGCCGGGCCAGTTCCAGCCCGGCCAGCGTCCGCACGGCTCTGGAATCGCCCCCGCGCCATGCGGCCCCGGTCCCGGCCGGGAGCTGCGCCAGCCTAGGGAGCGGGGCGGTCGCCAGCGCCCGGGCGGCCAGGATCTCGAGGTCCGGCGTCCCGTCGAGCAGCCGCCGCGCCGCAGCCGCCTCCCGCACGTAGCGCAGCCGCCACGGCAGCCACCGCAGGACCAGCCAGCCCACGGGCAGGACGACCAGGACGACGGCGAGCACGAGCGCCAGGGTGGAGACGGAGTCCTGCGCCGCCTGCCCCGCGCCGCGCACCGACCCACCCGCCTCGGACAGGGCCTCGAACGGCGTGGACAGCTCGTCCCCGACCAGCGGCACGTCGCCGGCGGCCTCGGCCGCCGAGCCCATGTTCCCGGCGACCGACCGCCCGAGGTCCTCGACCGCCCGTCCCGGCTCGGCGAGCACGAGGACCGCACCGTGCACGAGCCGCGCCACCAGCACCCAGAGC
>JALYMS010000419.1 GCA_030773535.1 Actinomycetota bacterium
CCGGGACGTGACTGGGCCGCTCCGGCAGCGGCCGGTCCGCTGAGCAGAAGGTGATTCTGCCGGGAGAGTAAGGCAGGTCACAAAACACTGTAAAGGTTCCCCCGCCTCCCTTTTCTGGAGCGCAGACGAGCTGGACCGCGCTGCAGAGGCCTCTAGCGTTGGCGCCTGCGCGTGATACCGACCCGGGAGGGGCCCCTGTGGACACCAGCGAGATCAAGCAGGAGATCGTCACCGCGATCCGCATGCTGGACACCGCCGGTCTGGTGGACATGAACGGCCACCTCCGCTACCGGATCCCCGGCACGGATCGAGTGCTGATCAACTCGCGTTGCGCCAGCCGGGCCAGCCTCACGGTCGATGACATCGTGCCCATGGACCTGGAAGGAAACCTCGTCGACGGCGAGGAAGAGCCGCCGAGCGAGAAGCACATCCACACGTCGGTCTACCGGGCGCGGGACGACGTCTCCGCGGTGCTGCACAACCACCCGCACTGGCAGACCGTCCTTGGTATCGCCGGGATCGACATGCAGCCGGTGTTTTCCATCGGGTCCTTCGTCGAGGAGGGCATGCCCGTCTACGAGACGTCCAGTCTGGTGAACACGAGGGAGATCGGGGACGAATTGGCCGCGGTACTCGGCCGGTCCACCGTCGCGAGCCTGCGGTACCACGGGAGCGTCGTCGTGAAGAGCGAGATCCAGACTCTGTTCGCTCGGGCCGTCTACGTGGAGGAGAACGCGAAGAAGCAGTACTACGCCTCGCTGCTGGGCCCGGTCGTGCCTCTGCGCGGCGAGAACCTCGAGCGCACCCGCGTGACGAACTGCAGCCGAGGATCGCGCGCAAGGTCTGGGACTACTACGAGCAGAAAGCTCGTCAGGACGGGGGGCTCGCCGGCTGACCCCCTTCGCCGGGCCGGCGAGGAGCCCGTCGCCGCTGAACAGCCTTGGCCAGCAGCTCACCGACGCCGATCACGCACGGCTCCCGCCTCGCATGCGGACCCGCCGGCAGCCTCGGGAGTGGAAGCGAACGCGCACGCCGCTGGGTTCTTCTCGGTGGACGCTTCCGCTCTCAGAATCGGGCACCGTCAGAGGCAACCGCACACCTCGAAGGAGTTCAGTCGTGCAGTTCTACCTGGACGGTTACCGCACCGGGGACCCACTGACCGAGCCGCCGCACCCGTCGGTCGCCGAACGGCCGGAGGGGCTGCCGGAGGAGGCCGACGTCGTCATCGTCGGCAGCGGAGCGGCGGGCCTCGTCCTGGCCGCCCAGCTCGCCGCCTTCCCTGACATCCGCACCGTCGTCGTCGACCGCCGGGACGGGCCGCTCGAAGTGGGTCAGGCCGACGGTGTCGCCTGCCGCACCGTCGAGATGTTCGAGGCGTTCGGCCTCGCCGGCCAGCTGGTCGCCGAGGCGTACTGGGTCAACGAGGTCTCCTTCTGGCGGCCGGACCCGCAGGACCGCACCCGGATCACGCGGACGGGACGCGTCGAGGACACCGAGGACGGCCTGTCGGAGTTCCCGCACGTCATCGTCAACCAGGCGCGCATGCAGGCCTGGCTCCGCGAGCACATGGAGCGGTCGGCCAGCCGGCTGCGGCCGTTCTACGGGCTGCACGCCACCGACGTCCAGGTCGCCCGCAGCGACGCGTCGGATCACCCGGTGACGCTCACGTTGCGGCACCTGGACCGCGGCCAGGAGACCGCTGAGACCTCCATCATCCGGTCGAGGTACGTGATCGGCTGCGACGGCGCACGCAGCAGCATCCGGACTGCCATCGGACGGGAGCTCGTCGGCGACCCGATGAACCGGTCCTGGGGCGTCATGGACGTCCTGGCGGTTACCGACTTCCCCGACATCCGGCTGAAGTCGGCCATCCACTCGGCCAACCAAGGCAACCTGCTGATCATCCCCCGCGAGGGCGGGTACATGGTCCGGCTCTACATCGAGCTCGACCAGGTCGCCGACCGGGAGTTGCTCGACCGGGGCAACGTCACCCCCGAGAAGCTCGCCGCCGTGGCCAACCGGATCCTCTCCCCGTACACGATCGAGGTGAAGGACGTCGGCTGGTGGTCGGTCTACGACATCGGCCAGCGACTGTGCGACAAGTTCGACGACGTGCCGGTGGACGAGGCCACAACCCGGGTGCCCCACGTGTTCATCGCCGGCGACGCTTGCCACACCCACAGCGCCAAGGCCGGCCAGGGCATGAACGTCTCCATGGCCGACGCCTGGAACCTCGGCTGGAAACTGGCCGCAGTGCTGCGGGGCACCGCCCGCCCGGAGCTGCTGCACACCTACTCGGAGGAGCGGCACGCGGTCGCCCAGGAGCTCATCCACTTCGACCGCGAGTTCGCCCGGATGTTCAGCGCCCCGCCCAAGGGCACCGACGACCAGGAGCACGGCGTCGACCCGGCGGAGTTCCAGCGGTACTTCGTGCAGCAGGGCCGCTTCACCGCGGGCGTCGCCACCCGCTACGCCCCGTCGATGATCACCGGCCGCGCCCTCTCCCAGCACCTCGCGACGGGCTTCCCGGTCGGCATGCGGTTCCACTCCGCCCCGGTGATCCGCCTGTCCGACGCCAAGCCGGTGCAGCTCGGCCACGCAGCCAGGGCCGACGGCGCCTGGCGGCTCTACGTCTTCGCCGACCAGGCCGACCCGGCCGGCCCCGACTCCGGGGCCCGCGCACTGTGCGACTTCCTGACGTCGATGAAGTCGCCCCTCACACTATTCACGCCCGCCGGCGCCGACCCCGACTCGGTGATCGACGTCCGCGCCGTCTTCCAGCAGGGGCACCGCGATCTGGCCGTCCAGAAGCTGCCACCGGTCCTGCTGCCGAGAAAGGGCCAGTTGGGGCTGGTCGACTACGAGAAGGCCTTCTGTCCCGACCCCGCAGCCGGTGACATCTTCGAGCTCCGGGGCGTCGACCGCGAGCAGGGCTGCATGGTGCTGGTCCGGCCGGACCAGTACGTCGCGCAGGTGCTGCCGCTGGAGGGCCACCAGGAGCTGGCCGACTTCCTGTCCGGCGTGCTGCTCGAGGCCCCTTGACGGGGGCGCGCCGCTGAGCGTGGAGTCGCCGGTGGCCGCCGAGGCCGGCCGCCCTCCGGCCGAGCACCGCCCGTGCCGCCGGGTCGGCGGGTCGGCGGGGCGGGCGCTGCTCGGCTGAAGACCTACGCGGGGTCGTGCAGCGCCGCCCAGACTTTTCGGCCGATAGCGACAGCTCGTGCAGCCGCGCCCCCACCGCGGCCGCGACCGCGTTACCGATCGCGGGCGCCACCCCGAGGTTGCCGAACTCGCCGACCGCCTTGGCGCCGAACGGGCCGGTGCCCTGCGTGTCGCCGATGTTGACGACCTCCAGCGGCGGCATGTTCGGCGCGGTCGGGAGCTTGTAGTCACCGAGGCTGCCCGCCAGCACCTGACCGTCCTCGACCGGCAGCTCCTCCATCAGCGCGGCACCCAGGCCGAAGGCGAAGCCGCCCTCGAGCTGCCGGCGATGCGACAAGGGGTTGATGATCGTCCCGGTGTCGGCGGTCAGCGTCGCCCGCAGCACTTTTATCTGACCGGTGAGCTCGTCGACTTCCACTCCGACCGCGACGGCCCCGAAGGCGTCGCTGTGCTCGCCGCGCGGCGCCTGGGCCTCCCCGGTGACAGAACGGGGAAGTCCGAGTTCTCTGCCAGCTTCGCCCGCATCGCCTCAGCGGCGATCCGGGTGGCGTCACCGAGCACCCGGGTCACCCGGCTGGCGCCGGCGCCATGGTCGAACATGGCCTCGGCGGTGGGGCGCTGCACGCCTCGACGCAGGACTCCTCGACGCTTAGCCTCGCGGCCGCCACGCGGGCGATCATCCGCACCGTGCCGACTCCCTGATCGGCCGCCCCGGTGACCACCTTTAACCGGTCCGCCGCCAGCGCGCGCAGCACGACGCCACCGTTGCCCGAGCCGCCCTTACGGCGGTAGACGGCGATGCCGGCGCCCCGGCTACGAGGTCGTTCCGCGCCCCAGTCCACGTCCTCGGCGGCTCGGGTCAGCACCTCCTCGGCGGCGATCGAGAGCGCGCCGGTGCCGTCGGGCGCGGGGTGTCCCGGCCGCAGCAGGTTGCGCCGGCGCAGCTCCAGCGCGTCCACGCGCAGCTCCGCGGCGATCAGATCGACGTGGGTCTCGCCCGCGAACACCGCCTGGACCCCGCCCGGCGCCCCCATGTGACCGCCGGGCACCGAGTTCGTGTAGGCGGTGCGCAGCCGGTGCCGGTGGTCGGAATCGAGTACGCCGACATGGTGTCCAGCCCGCCGTGCGGCACCAGGTCCACCGCCGCCTTGCCGGCGGCGTACGCGCCGCCGTCGAAGACGACCTCGGCGGTGTGCGCGAGGAAGGTGCCGTCGGCGCGGACAGCGTTGCGCAGTGTGATCTCCGATGAGTGCCGAGGACCGGCGCCGCTGAGCTCCTAGACGTAGGACATGACCGAGCGGACCGGCCGCCCGGAGGCGCCAAGCGGCCGCAGAACGCCGCGCCGACCATCACCGCGGCGAAGGCCCCGCGCCAGTGCCCCGGGACGGCGTCGTATCTCCACGCGACTATGGCAGCAGCGCGACCTCCCGAGTGGCAGGCCGTCGTCGTCCCCGGCGCGGGCGCCGGACGCCTGCCGGCTGCTCGTGGTGCCGACGCCGCAGCCGCCCCTGGCCGACCAGGGGCAGCCGGTCCGGCTGCTGTTCCCTGGTTCCTCCGCTCCCCGTCGGCGCTACCAGCCGGGCCCGCGCCGCAGGGGCCGCGGTCTGGCTGCCGCCCGTCCCGACGACGACTTCGGCCCGACCTGGTCGCAGCGGACTGACCTGCCCCCGGGGCTGGTGTTCATGTGCCCAGGACGATCGAGCCGGGCGTGGCCGTCTGCAGCGCAGCCGCGACCTGCTGCGGTCCCAGGGTCGCGCCGGAGTCGCCGTTCACGTCGAAGTTCACCACCACTTCACCGACGTCACCCGCGATCCGCACGGCGACGTCGTCGTAGTGCGCCGTCCCCGACCGGAAGAACCGAGGCCGGACCCCGGTCGCCTCCATGAAGCTCTGACGGTTGCCGAGGACCTCGTCGTAGGCCTCACCCGGGTTCGCAGTCCCCGCGATCCCGTACGCCGACCTCCCGCTGACCGACAGCGGCCGGTGCTGCCTGCCGTGGTTCGCGACCTCGAACAGTGGGTCGCCGGCGAGTTCCGCGGTCACCTCGGGGTGGGCGAGGACCCACCGGTGGTTCAGGAACAGCGTGGCTGGCGTCCCGCTCGCCCGGAGGGCCTCAATCAGAGCGGCGTCATAGCCACTTCCTCGCGCACCCCCGCACGCGTCGAACGTCAGAGCCAGCACGCGGTCGCCGGTGGGCAGCCGGTTCACGACGCCGGGGACGTCCAACCCCCATGCGGCCGGCGCCACGCCCGCGTAGCGCGCGACGATCTCCGCCCGGCCCACCTCGGGAGGCGAAGAGCTGACGGTCGCAGCCGCCTCGGCGCTCGGCTGCGACGACGGCGTGCTCAGCGCGTCGCTACGTCCGGGATCGGAGGGAGGCAGCGGACGGAGCACCCTGCGGGGAGCGGGGGTCGCCGAGCACGTGGCCAGCAGGCCGCCGGCCGCCAGCCCCAGGAACGCTCGCCGGTCGGGACTGGCGCAGGACACCGCCTCGGGTCGACGCCCGGCGAACTCACGCCGACCCATGCGAAGGCTCCTCTCCCGCCAGCGAGCGCGGCCGCGGTCGGCCGTTCGGTACTGCGGTCCACGTCGCGCTCCGGCGGCACGCCGCCGGGCGATCACCTATCGCGCGGCCCCGTGGCAGAACTTGTACTTCTTGCCCGACCCGCACGGGCACGGCGCGTTCCGCGCCGGCTCCTTGGTGCCGGACACGGTCGCCGTCTTCGCGGCCTTCGCGGCACCGGACTCCTTGGCCGACGCGTCCAGCGTCGGCGCGGAGTACTGCAGCTGCTCCGGGGCGCGGCGGGGCTCGTCGAGGCCCTTGACCGCCAGCTCCGGGCCGGTGCCCGTCGGCTTCGGCGCCTCGACCACCGGTGTCGCGGCCCCCGCCGCTGCCACCGCCGGTGCGGCCGCCTTCGTGCCGCCGGAGCGGCGGGCGGACGGCGCTGCAGCTTGCTTGCCGTTGCCGTTGCCGTTCTCGACGGCGGTCGCCTTGGCGGCAGCCGCCTGGCGGGCCAGCACCCGCGCGGTGCCCTCCTGGGCCGCGGCGAGCGCGGCGGCCTCCGCCTCGTCCTGCTTGGCCTTGGCCTCGGCCTCCTGCTCCTCCTTGGTCTTCACGTCGAGGTTGAACAGGAACCCGACCGACTCCTCCTTGATGCCGTCGAGCATCGCCATGAACATGTCGTAGCCCTCGCGCTGGTACTCCACGACCGGGTCGCGGTTGGCCATCGCACGCAGGTGGATGCCGGCCCGGAGGTAGTCCATCTCGTAGAGGTGCTCGCGCCACTTGCGGTCGAGCACCGACAGCAGCACGCGCCGCTCCAGCTCCCGCATCACCTCGGAGCCCAGCTTGGCCTCGCGCTCCTCGTAGGCCCGGTGGACGTCGTCCAGGAGCTCGGACTTGAGCACCGCGGGCTCCAGCGAGGACTGGTCGCCGTCGGCGGTCCGGTCGAGCAGGTCCTGCCGGTCCAGGCCGACGGGGTACAGGGCCTTGAGGCCGGTCCACAGCCGGTCGAGGTCCCAGTCCTCGGCGTACCCGGTCTCGGTCGCGCCGTCGACGTAGGCGCCGATGACGTCGTCGACCATCGAGCGCACCTGCTCGTGCAGGTCGGCGCCCTCGAGCACCTTGCGCCGCTCGTCGTAGATGACGGTGCGCTGGCGGTTGAGCACCTCGTCGTACTTGAGGACGTCCTTGCGGATCTCGTGGTTCTGCTGCTCGACCTGGGTCTGGGCCGAGAGGATCGCCCGGGTGACCATCTTGGACTCGATGGGCTGGTCGTCGGGCACGCGCAGCGTGGTCATCATCGACTCGAGCATCGGCCCGTTGAACCGGCGCATGAGGTCGTCGCCCAGTGACAGGTAGAACCGGGACTCCCCCGGGTCGCCCTGGCGTCCGGAGCGGCCGCGCAGCTGGTTGTCGATCCGCCGGCTCTCGTGGCGCTCGGTGCCCAGCACGTACAGGCCGCCGGCCTCGGTCACCTGCTCGTGCTCGTCGGCCACCTGCTGCTTGGCCTTCTCGACGGCGTCGTCCCAGGCTGCCTCGTACTCCTCCGGCGTCTCCGACGGCGACAGTCCGCGGGCCCGCAGCGCCTCGTCGGCGATGAAGTCGGGGTTGCCGCCGAGCTGGATGTCGGTGCCGCGGCCCGCCATGTTGGTGGCCACGGTGACCGCGCCCAGCCGCCCCGCCTGGGCGACGATGTGCGCTTCCCGCGCGTGGTTCTTGGCGTTCAACACCTCGTGCGGGATCCCCCGCTGGAGCAGGTACTTCGACAGGATCTCCGACTTCTCCACGCTCGCGGTGCCGATCAGCACCGGCTGGCCGTCCTCGTTGCGGTCGACGATGTCCTCGACGACGGCGTCGAACTTGGCCTTCTCCGTCTTGTAGATGACGTCGGAGCGGTCCTGGCGCACCATCGGCCGGTTCGTCGGAATGGGGACGACGCCCAGCTTGTAGGTCTGGTGCAGCTCGGCGGCCTCGGTCTGGGCCGTGCCGGTCATGCCGGAGAGCTTCTCGTAGAGCCGGAAGTAGTTCTGGAGGGTGATCGTGGCGAGGGTCTGGTTCTCGTCCTTGATCTTCACCTTCTCCTTGGCCTCGATGGCCTGGTGCATGCCCTCGTTGTAGCGACGCCCGGCCAGCACGCGGCCGGTGAACTCGTCGACGATGAGCACCTCGCCGTTGCTGACGATGTACTGCTGGTCGCGGTGGAAGAGCTCCTTGGCCTTGAGCGCGTTGTTGAGGTAGCCGATCAGCGGGGTGTTCGCCGCCTCGTAGAGGTTCTCGATGCCGAGCTGGTCCTCGACGAACTCGACGCCCTCCTCGGTGACGGCGACCGTCCGCTTGGCCTCCTCCACCTCGTAGTGGACGTCCTTCTTCATCAGCGGCATCAGCCGGGCGAACTCGCCGTACCACTTCGCACTGGTCTCGGCCGGGCCGCTGATGATGAGCGGGGTGCGCGCCTCGTCGATGAGGATGGAGTCGACCTCGTCGACGATCGCGAAGAAGTGCCCGCGCTGCACGAGGTCGGCCTTGCTCCAGGCCATGTTGTCGCGCAGGTAGTCGAAGCCGAACTCGTTGTTCGTGCCGTGCGTGATGTCGCACTGGTACTGCTCGCGCCGGACGGCGGGCGCCTGCCCGGACACGATCGTCCCGACCGAGAGCCCGAGGAACCGGTGCACCCGGCCCATCCACTCCGCGTCGCGGGACGCGAGGTAGTCGTTGGTCGTCACCACGTGCACGCCCTGACCGGCGAGCGCGTTGAGGTAGGCGGGCAGGACGCCGGTCAGGGTCTTGCCCTCACCGGTCTTCATCTCCGCCACGTTCCCCAGGTGCAGCGCGGCGCCACCCATAAGCTGCACGCGGTAGTGCCGCTGGCCCAGCGTGCGGGTGGCCGCCTCGCGGACGACGGCGAAGGCCTCGGGGAGCAGCAGGTCGAGGGACTCCCCATCGGCGTAGCGGGCCTTGAACTCGTCGGTCCTGGCCCGCAGTTCCGCATCGGTCAGCGGGCTCACGTCGTCGACGAGCGCCTCGACCGCGTCGGCGATCTTCGCCAGCCGTCGGACGATCTTTCCCTCACCGGCACGGAGCAGTCTCTGGAACACCACACCCCCAGCGTAGGCGGCGACACCAGCACCGCGGACCCGCCGCACGGGGAGCTGCCTAGGCTCGACCGGTGGCCTACGACCTCGACGACCCCGGCTCCGGGGCGCTCGCTTTCCTCTCCGAGCGCCACCTGGCGACGCTGACCACGCTGCGCGCCGACGGCAGCCCGCACGTCGTCCCGGTGGGCGTCACGTTCGATCCCGCGACCCGCACCGCCCGGGTGATCACCTCCGGGACCTCCGCCAAGGCGTGCCACGTACGGAACGGGCAGGGTCGGGTCGCCGTCTGCCAGGTCGACGGGCGCCGGTGGCTCACCCTGGAGGGGACAGCGGTGGTGCGTGACGACGCAGGATCGGTCGCCGACGCCGTGGCGCGCTACGCCCTCCGCTACCGGCAGCCCCGCGAGAACCCCGCGCGTGTCGTGCTCGAGATATCGGTCGACCGCATCCTCGGGAACGCGTGAGGATGCGGCGGTGCCTCTCGACTTCTCCGTCGACCTGACCACCGAGGTGGTGCGCACCGAGCGCCTGGTGCTGCGCCCCTATCGCCCGGACGACGTCGACGCCGTCCTCCGCGCGTGCCAGGACCCACTCATCCAGCGCGGGATCAACGCCCTGCCGCACCCGTACACGGAGGAGGTCGCCCGGAACTGGGTGTGCGAGCAGGCGCCGCGCGAGCGGGCCGAGGGACGCGGCATGCCCACCGTCGTCGAGTCCGCCGGCGAACTCGTCGGCTCGAGCGGCGTGCACCTCGCCCACAACCGGCTGGGACCGGAGATCGGCTACTGGATCGCCCCGGAGGCCCGCGGTCACGGGTACGCGGCCGAGGCCGCCCGGGGACTCGCCGAGTGGGCACTACGCCTCGGCGCCCCGCGGGTCCACCTCTACGCCGACGTCGGTAACACGGCGTCGCAGGCGACGGCGCGCAAGGCGGGCTTCACGCAGGAGGGCGTGGTGCGGTCCTGCCTCGAGTACCGGGACGGCACCCGGGGCGACGCCGTGCTGTTCGGCCGGCTGCGCGGCGACTGAGCCGTCGGGGCCGGGAGGAGGGGGCGCGCCCCGTCCCCCCGGCCCGCGGACTCAGGCGGTCGTCGCGGCCACGCTCGCAC
>JALYMS010000420.1 GCA_030773535.1 Actinomycetota bacterium
AACCCCCCTCCCGGCGCCCTGACGCACCGCCGTCGGAGCGGTGCTCCCCGGCTGATAACCTGCCTGGGCACGACCGGGAAGCCCCCGTAGCTCAGGGGATAGAGCACTGCCCTCCGGAGGCAGGGGCGCAGGTTCGAATCCTGCCGGGGGCACCCTTCCGGATCCCACCGGTCAGCTGGTCAGCATCCCGCCCTCGACCGGGAGGGTCGTACCGGTCACGTATCCGCCGGCGTCGCTGACGAGGAAGATCAGTGCGGCGGCCAGCTCCATCGGGTCGCCCTTGCGCCCGGCGAGCACCCGGCCCATCTGCGACTCCAGGTAGCCCTCGGGGTAGGTGTCGGTCATCTCCGACTCGAAGAAGCCGGGCGCCAGCGCGTTCACCCGGATCCCCCGGCGCCCGGTCCACTGCTGGGCGAGGTCACGGGTCAGGCCGATGAGTCCGGCCTTGCTGGCCGCGTACGCCGCCTGCGGCAGGCCCGCCGTCGTCAGCCCCAGCACGCTGGAGATGTTGACGATGGAGCTGCCCGGCTGCATGACCCGCCCGCAGGCCTGGGCCATCCAGTAGCAGCCGTTGAGGTTGATGTCGATGACCGAGCGGAACTGCTCGGGCGTCTCCCGGGTGGCCGGGTAGGCGGTACCGACCCCTGCGTTGTTCACGAGGATGTCCACCCGGCCGAACTCGGCCATCGCCGCGTCGACGAGCGCCTGGCAGTCCTCGGGCACGGCGACGTCGGTGCGCACCGACAGCGCGCGTCGGCCGGCGGCCTCCACCGCCTGCTCCGTGTCGGCCAGCCGCTCCACGCGCCGAGCCCCCAGCACCACGTCGGCCCCGGCCTGCGCGAGCGCCCGGGCGAACACCACCCCCAAACCCGAGGACGCCCCCGTCACCACCGCCACCCGTCCGTCCAGCCGGAACATGTCGAGGATCGTGCGGTCGCTCACCGGGTGCTCCTGTCGTCGATGTCTGCGACGGTTCGTCGTTTGCAGGACCGTAGCCAAGACGTGGGGTACGTCACCGTGCGGGCGGGTAGCCCCGCGACACCGCAGGCCGAGACGGGGAGGACGGACACGTGAGCGACACCGGACAGCCCGCCAAGCCGCAGCCGCCCGGCCCGCCGCTGTGGCGGCAGGCTTTCGACGCGGCCGAGCGCGCCGTCACACCGCGGGCGGAGGAGCTCGTGCGGTCACCGGGGTTCAACGTCGGCGCCGCGTTGGTCCGGCGCGCCCAGACCGCGGCCAAGGAATCGGTCCAGGGGCTGGCGGCCCGGGCCTGGCACCTGGTCAACCTGCCCGCCGGCAGCGACATCAGCCGGCTCCGCGCCCAGATCGGCTCCCTGGACCGCGAGGTCCGGCGGCTGAGCCTGCAGCTCGAGGCCGAGCAGCGGCGCAGTGGGAGCCGGGCCACCGGCACCCCCCAGTCGACGGAGGAGAAGCATGCCGACCGTGCCCAGCCCGCAGACGGTGCTCGACCGCGTCCGGCGCGACGTCGAGCGCAACGCCCTCCGGGCGCGTAACGGGATCAAGCTGGTCGGCGGCATCGACCGGCCGAGGGTCGGACTCACCCCGAAGGACGTCGTCTGGCAGCGCGGCCGGTCCCAGCTGTGGCACTACCGCAACGAGAAGGTCCGGTACGGGCCGCCGCTGCTGATCGTTTTCAGCCTGGTCAGCCGCAGCTACATCCTCGATCTGCGTCCCGGGGGGAGCTTCATCGAGGCGCTGGTGGGGGCCGGCTTCGACGTCTACATGCTGGACTGGGGCGAGCCGGACGAGCGGGATGCCGAGAACCGGCTGGAGGACTATGCCGACGACTACATCCCCGGGGCCATCGACCGCGTGCTGGAGCTGTCCGGCACCGACGAGGTCAACCTGTTCGGCTACTGCTTCGGCGGGAACCTGACGCTGCTCTACGCCGCGCACCATCCCGACGCCCCGCTGCGCAGCCTCACCGTGCTGGCCACCCCCGCCGACTTCCGGCACATGGGTCCGCTCTCCGACATCTTCCGGGTGGGCGGGATGACGGTCGACTCCCTCCTCGGCCCGGACGGCAACGTGCCTCCGTCGGTCGTCGTCCAGGGCTTCCGGGCCCTGACCCCGACGTCGGAGGTGACGCGGTACGTGAACCTTTGGGAGCGGCTCTGGAATGACGAGTACGTGGCCTCCTACCAGGCCATGACGGGCTGGTCGGACGACCACGTGCCCTTCCCTGGCGCGGCGGCCCGCGAGACGGCCCAGATGCTGGTGCACGACAACGGCATGATGACCGACCGGCTGACCGTCGGCGGCGACCCGGTCCACCTCGAGGACATCACCGTGCCGTTCCTGACCGTCCGCGCCACCCGTGACCACATCGTGCCGCCGGAGGCGACCGCACCACTGATCGACCTGGTCGGCTCCGAGGACAAACACGAGCTGTGCCTGGACGCAGGGCACACATGGGCCTGGTCGTTGGGCGCACCGCCGCGAAGACGACCGTGCCGACCATCATCGACTTCATCCGGCGCCGCAGCGACGCCCTCGAGGAAGCCGTGCCCGAGAGGTCCGCGGACACCGGAAGCCAGGGAGCCTGAGATGTCCGTCGTCGAACTCGGTCCCGAGCACTGCGACGCCGTCGTCCGGTTCTTCTCGAACCTGCCGGAGGGTGACCTCACCTTCATCAAGGAGGACGTGACCGACCCGGAGACGGTGCGGTCCTGGACCACCGCCGGCGGCCGCTGGGTCGCGGTGGACGACGACGGCGAGGTGACCGGCTACGTCGCCGTCCGGCCGCTGCCCGGATGGTCGGACCACGTGGGCGAGGTGCGGCTGGCGGTGTCGCCGTCCCGGCGGGGTGCGGGCCCGGGCCGCGAGCTGGCTCGCCGCGCGCTGGTCGAGGCGGTCGGGTCGGGCCTCTCGAAGCTCGTGGTGGAGGTCGTCGCCGAGCAGGCTGCGGTGCTGGCGCTGTTCACCGACCTGGGCTTCAGCGGGGAGGCACTGCTCACCGACCACATCCGCGACCGCAGCGGTCAGCTGCGCGACCTCATGGTGCTGGCCCACCACGTGGGGCGGACGTGGTCGGGGATGGACACCGTCGGGATCGCGGACGAGCTCGCCGCGCAGTGACCCGGCTCAGCGCTCGGTGACCCGGCCGCCGGAGACCTCCAGCAGGCGGGTGGTGTGGACCGCCTCGAGCATGCGCCGGTCGTGGGTGACGAGCAGGAGCGTGCCGGCGTAGGTCTGCAGAGCCTCCTCCAGCTGCTCGATGGCGGCGAGGTCCAGGTGGTTGGTCGGCTCGTCGAGGACGAGCACGTTGATGCCCCGCGCCTGCAGGAGCGCCAGAGCGGCTCTGGTCCGCTCCCCCGGCGACAGGGTCTCGGCCGGCCGCAGGACGTGATCGGCGGTCAGGCCGAACTTGGCGAGCAGGGTCCGGACCTCCGCCGTCGGCCAGTCGGGGACCTCGCCGCCGAAAGCATCGAGCAGTTGCTCGGATCCGAAGAACCGACCCCGCGCCTGGTCGATCTCCCCGATTCGCACCGAGGGTCCGAGGGACGCCGTCCCCTCCTCGACCGGCACCCGGCCCAGCAGCGCGGCCAGCAGCGTCGACTTGCCGGAGCCGTTCGCGCCGGTGATGGCGATGCGGTCCCCCCAGTCGACCTGGAGGTCCACCGGGCCCAGCCGGAACTCGCCGCGGCGGACGACGGCGCCCCGCAGCGTCCCCACCACCGCGCCGGCACGGGGGGCGGCGGCGATCTCCATGCGCAGCTCCCACTCCTTGCGCGGCTCCTCCACCACCTCCAGGCGCTCGATCCGGCGGTCGGTCTGGCGCGCCTTGGCGGCCTGCTTCTCCGACGACGCCCGGTTGGCGGCCTTGATGTGCTTGTCGCCGTCCTTGGACTTCTTGATGGAGTCGCGGACCCCCTTGGCCATCCAGTTCCGCTGCATCCGCGCCCGGCCCTCGAGGTCGGCCTTGGTGCCCGCGTACTCCTCGTACTCCTCGCGAGCGTGCCGTCGGGCGACCTCGCGCTCCACGAGGTACGCGTCGTACCCGCCGTCGTGCACCCGGACGAGCTGCTGGGCGAGGTCCAGCTCGACCACCCGGGTCACCGTGCGGGCGAGGAACTCGCGGTCGTGGCTGACGACGACGATGCCCGCCCGCGAGCCGGTCACGAAGCGCTCCAGCTGCTCCAGGCCGGCGAGGTCGAGGTCGTTGGTCGGCTCGTCGAGCAGCAGCACGTCGTAGCGGGACAGCAGCAGCGACGCCAGGCCCACCCGGGCCGCCTGCCCACCGGAGAGGCCGGTCGTGACGGCGCCGAGGGAGACCCCGGGGGCGACGGTGGCCACGACGTCCTCGGCGCGCTCGTCGAGGTCGGCGCCGCCGAGGGCCAGCCACCGTTCCAGCGCGTCCCCGTAGGCGTCGTCGGCTCCTTCCTTCCCCGCGGCGAGGGCCTCGGTCGCGCGGTCGAGCACGGTCTGGGCCTCCGCGACGCCGGTGCGCCGGGCCAGCGCCGCCAGGACCGTCTCGCCGGGACGTCGCTCGTGCTCCTGCGGCAGGTAGCCCAGCGTCGCCGTCGGGGGGCTGACGACGACGGACCCGGCCTCGGCCGGCAGCTCCCCCGCCAGTGTGCGGAGCAGGGTGGACTTGCCGGCGCCGTTCACGCCGACCAGGCCCACGACGTCGCCGGGGGCGACGACGAGGTCCAGGCCGGAGAAGAGGACGCGGGCGCCGTGGCCGGCCGCGAGACCACGGGCGACGAGGGTTGCGCTCACCAGGTCGAGGGTGCCATTCAGTGTGTTGATCATCGGCTGCCTGCCCGCGGACACGGCCGGACACGGCGTGTCGGCGTGCCCACGTCCGATGATCAACTGAGGGTGGGGTCGTCGTCCTCGGGCTGGTCCAGGACGTCGTCGGCCAGCTCGTCGAGCATGCTCTCGAAGGCGTTGTCGTCCTCGCCCGTCGGACGGCGGCGGACGAGCCACGGCTGCAGGTGGTCGTAGCCGCGTACCGAGACCCGGCGCAGCGGCCGCACCCGGTAGGCGGTCAGGCCACGCAGCCTCTGGGCGAGCTCTCGGTCGACGAGCGTCGTCCCCGGGCGGGCCAGCGAGGTCAGCCGGCTGGCCGGGTTGACCACCGGCGAGTACACGTCGCCCAGGCGGGTCAGCACCGCGCCGTAGGCGGCACCGACGCGCAGCGGAGGACGGTCCTCGGCGTCCCACGCGTCGGTGCAGGCCCAGCCCGATCTCCACGGCGTCGACGGCGCCGGCCGCGGTGAACAGCACGCCGTCGCCGACGGTCTTCACCACCCGGCCGTGGTGGCGGGCGATGACCTCGGCGGCGATGCTCTCGAAGTTCTCCACCATCACGCCCAGCTCGCGCCCGCCCATGCCGCGGCTGCGCGAGGTGTACCCGACGAGGTCGGCGAATCCGACGGCGAGCTCCCGACGGTCCCCGGCACCGGTTGCCGCCAGCAGTCGGTCCGCGTTCGCCGCGAGATGGCGGCGCCACACGTAGTCCTGCACGTGCTGGAGCCGCGGCAACAGGGCGCGGGCGGCCTCCACGGCGTCGTCCGGCGCCGCCGGCCGGCGTTCGCCGTCCCCGGGGCCGCGGGTCAGGACGTCGGCGAGCATGTCGGTCTGCCAGTCCGCGAGCCGTGACAGCGCCTGCCCCATCGCCCGGGCGATCGAGGCCTCCGTGTCCGGCCCCACGAACCCCGAGTCGATGAGCCTCGACAGCACGTCCAGCGCCTCGATGTCGGCGTCGGTGAACGCGGGGTCGTCGTCCGCGGCATCCGCGAAACCCAGCGCCCGCCACAACCGCTGGGTGCGCGAGGGCGGCATCCCGGCCCGTTCGGCGACCTGCAGGCGGGTGTAGCGGCGGGGGCCGCCGAGCAGGAGGCGCTCCAGCGCCTCCCGGGCGTCCGGGGCCGGGCCTGCTCCCGGTTCGTCCATGCCGGCCGGCGGGATCAGCCGGTGGTGTGGACGACGAGCACGTCGGAGGCGGAGCGCCGGGTGGCATCGGCCGGCACCGAGCCCAGCAGCCGCCCCTTGATGCCGGCGAGCCCGCGGTTGCCTACCACCAGCAGGTCCGCCTTCTCGCGCTGCACGACGTCGAGGAGGGTCTCGACGGGTGACCCCATGACGGCCACCGTGCGCACCGTGCCGGCACCGGCCTTCGCCGCCCGCTCGGCAGCCGTGCGCACGGTGTCCTCGGCGGGGTGCGAGCCGACCACCTGGTACGCGTCGTCCCGCAGGGTGTCCTGCGCACGGGCCAGCTCGCGGGCGTCGTCCTCGCTGGGCAGGTACGCACAGGCGATGACCAGCGTGGCACCGCAGGCCCCGGCCAGCGCGCCCGCCCGCGCGACGGCGCGCAGGGAGGACTCCGAACCGTCGGTCCCCACCACGACCGTCTGGTAGGCGCTACCGGTCTCGTTCACGCGGGCACTCTAGAAGACCGGATGCCGA
>JALYMS010000421.1 GCA_030773535.1 Actinomycetota bacterium
CGACGCTTCCCGGCCGGCGGGTTCGGTGCTGCGCCGGGCGCTGCGCCGCGCCGGCCGACGGGTGCGGCGGCGGATGGAGGAGGCGGCGCAGGTGGACGGCGAGAGTCGCCCCGCAGCCCTGCACGAGCTGCGCAAGGCCGCCAAGCGGGCCCGTTACACCGGCGAAGTGGCGGTGGCGGTCCTGGGACGTCCGGCGAAGGACCTCGTCGAGGTCTGCACGCGCGTGCAGGACGTCCTGGGGGAGCAGCAGGACAGCGTGGTCGCCCGCACGTACTGCCGGCAGCTCGGTCTGGCGGCCGCCGCCGCCGGGGAGAACGCCTGGACCTACGGGCGCCTCCATGGGCTGGAGCAGGCCCGCGCGGAACGGGCGGAGGCCGCGTTCGGCGAGTTGGCGTCTTCGCTGGGCCCGGCGCTGCGGCGGGCCGGCCGGAAACACTGAAGGTTCGGGGAACCCCGGCCCGGGCTCCGTCGTGGAACCTGCCGACAGCGGGCTCCCGGGCCGGCGCCTGACGGGCGCCCGGAACCGCCAGGACCGGGAGGTCTGCACCGTCCATGCTCGGCCTGCTCGGCCTGCTGGGTTTCGCGACGGTCGTCCTCCTCGCGATGCTGTTGATTCACTCGTACTTGTGGTGGCGGCTGGTCCGGAGCACCACCGCTCCGGGACGCAACCGGCGGCGGCTGACGTTGCTGGTGGTCGCCGTGGGTCTGCTGCCCGTCCTCGCCATCCTGCTGCGCCGCACGCTGCCGCCGGACACGGCCGCCCCGCTCGACTGGGTCGCCTACAGCTGGCTCGGCATCGCGTTCTACACCTTCTTCACGCTGCTGGCCCTCGAGCCCGTCCGCCTCGCCGGCCGCCTCTGGCTCGGGAGTGGTGTCGCGCCGAGTAGGGCCCGGAGGGCTCCGCGCAGGCACGACGAAGCGGCTCAGCGCGAGGAGGGCACGGCTCCTGGAGGCGGTTCGATCCGGGAGGATCGCGACGTCACCCCCCGGCGCGTGTTCCTGGCGCGCGGACTGGCCGCGACGGCGGGTGTGGTCGCCCTGGGGACCGCCGGCACGGGGGCCTACTTCGCCAACTCGTCCCCGGTCGTACGCCGTGTGCGGGTGACGCTGAGCGGCCTCGACCCGGCGCTGGACGGGCTGCGCGTCGTCAGCTTCTCGGACGGGCACCTGTCCTCGACCTACGGTGGACGTCGCTTCGAGCGGCTGGTCGAGCTGGTCAACGAGCAGCGGCCCGACGTGGTCGCGATCGTCGGCGACCTGGTCGACGGCGACGTCTCCGAGCTGCGGGACGAGGCCGCGCCGCTCGCCGACCTGGTCAGCGAGCAGGGCGTGTTCTTCGTGACGGGGAACCACGAGTACTTCGTGGACACGGAGGCCTGGCTGCGCCACCTGCCGACCCTGGGCATCGACGTGCTGCGCAACCAGCGGGTGCCGATCCGGCGCGGCGGCGCGTCCTTCGACCTCGCCGGCATCGACGACCGCACGGCCGAGCGGTCGGGCCTACCCGGTCACCGGGCCGATCTGGATGCGGCGCTCGACGGCCGGGACGAGACCGTCCCCGTCGTCCTGCTGGCCCACCAGCCCTACATGGTGGACCGGGCGCGGGCGGCCGGGGTGGGTCTGCAGCTGTCCGGGCACACGCACGGCGGGCAGCTCTGGCCGTTCGACTACGCCATCCGGCTCGACCAACCCGCGGTGCACGGGCTGTCCCGGCACGGCGACACCCAGCTCTACGTGACCGCGGGGCAGGCTACTGGGGCCCCCCGATGCGGGTCGGGGCCCGGCCGGAGGTGACCGTCGTGGAGCTGCGGGCACCGCGCGGGTGACGGTCGGCTCAGAGGCCCTGCAGAGCCTCGAACGACTCGTCGAGGAGCTCCTCGAGCTTGCGCTCCCCGTTGCAGTCCGCCCATCCGAGCAGGGCGGCGGTGAACGCCGTCATGTAGGCGTTGACCAGGATCGCGTCGGACCGGAGGGGAGAGCCCCCCGCCTCCCCGGGCAGGACGCCGGAGATAATTTCGGCCGTGGTGCGCTCGAACTCGGCGGCACGGGTGCGCAGGGCCGGCGTGGCCGCGGTGACCCGCCAGCGCGCGAGCAGTTGCTCCCGCTCCTCGGGATCCCACTGCGCCAGCCAGACCGGTGCGATCCGCGCCAGCCGCTCCCGCAGAGGCAGGTCGCCGGGCTGGGTGGCCAGGAGGGCCTGCATCTGCTCGGTCGTCGGCAGCTGCATGACGATGTGTTCCTTGCTGGGGTAGTGCGCGTAGAAGGTCGGCACGGAGACGCCTGCGCCGGCGGCGATCTGGCCCACGTTGACCCGCTCGAACCCGTGCTCGGCGAACAGGGCCATGGCGGCCGCGTAGATGCGCTGGTGCGTGGCGTCCCACCTGCGGCTACGCCAGTCCGAGTCGG
>JALYMS010000422.1 GCA_030773535.1 Actinomycetota bacterium
TCGCCCAGTTCAACGCCTCGGCGCGGGAGTGCCGCGAACTCGGGGACCACGGCACGGCGTCGGTCTTCGACGAGATGGTGCGCGACGAGGAGAAGCACGCCGACTGGTTCGAGGCCCAGCTCGGCGCGATCGAGCGGGTGGGTCTCCCGCAGTACCTGGCGACGCAGATCTCCGCGGGAGAATCGCCCGCTTGAGCCGGCCTTCTCCGCGCACTCCGTCATGGATCACTCGTGCGCGGACAGAGCCGGTTGGGGTCCCAGGTTGACACTGGGTCGGTGTCACATTGAGGCATGGCAGTGGGCGAGGAGCTCCTGGCGATGGACGGGCTGGCGGTCCTCGGGACGCTCGGCTTCTTCGTGCCCGCCGCGCTGGTGATCGCCCTGGTCGTCGGCGCGATCCTTCGGGACCGGCGGCTGAGCGCGCAGGAGGAGCCCGAGACCCGGGAGCTCGGCCCGGAGATCGAGCGGGTCAGGCCTCCTCGAGCTGGCTGAGCACGGTCTCCACGGCGCCCTGCACGGCCGCGGCCATCTCCGTGCGGAACGCGGCGAGCAGCGCCTGGGCTGCGGCCGGCTGGAGCCGGGCCACGGTGGCGCGCACCCGTTCGAGCTGCTCGGGCGGGGCGCCGGACTCGACGAAGGCCTGCCAGCCGGTGCGCAGGAACATCTCGACATAGGTCTCGGCGATCTTCCGCACGTGCTCGTTCACCCGGGCCTGGGCGGCGATCAGCTCCTCGGGAGGGACCCCGAGCTCCACCACCTGCAGGCCCGCGGTGAGCAGCGCCGGGTCGAGTACCTGCAGCCGGCCGTCGTCGAGCCGCTCCAGCACCCCGAGGCCCATGAGCTGGTCCACCATCTCCTGGCTCTCCGGAACGCCGGCCCGCGCGGCGAGCTCCGCGCTCGTGGTCAGCTCCGGCTCCGGCGGCAGCCATGGCGCGAGCAGCGCCCGGTGCAGCGCGAGGGTGGCCGAGCTCGCGTCCGGCGGCGCCGAGGCGAGGGTCCGCTCGATCATGGCCAGGGAGTAGCCCTCCGCGAGCATCTCCCGCACGAGTAGGAGGCGGGCCACGTGCTCGCGCCCGTAGTAGCCGGTCCTGCCCACCATGCGAGGCGGCGGGAGCAGGCCGCGCGCCGAATAGGCACGCACGTTGCGCACGGTGACGCCCACTCGGGCGGCGAGGGCGTCCACCGTCAGGTCCTGGTCGACGCCCTCACCCGCAGGCTTCGGGACGGGCGCTGTGGTCACCGACACCTCCTGGCCATCGCAACCCTCCGGTAAACCGCTCGTTCTGTGTATCAGCGGTCTATGTTACCGTGATGGATGTTCCATAGGCGGATCGACCTGGAGGAGGTCCCGTGCTGCTCGCCGTCGAGACACGTCCCGCCGGAGGCGCGGCCATCGGTGAGGTGATCCTGGCGACCGGGATCGGCCTCGGCCTGACCGCGCTGCTGCTCGGGCTGGTGTTCGTGCACCGCACCCGCCGGACCGCCGTCCTGACCCGGGTCGGAACGCGGCTGGGCTCGGCAACCGGCGTACCGGCCTGGGTCGCGCTGCCGACCGTCCTCACCACCATCTCCCTGCTGACGGCGCTGCTCGGGATGCTGTGGGACATCAGCCTGCACATCGGCGTGGGGCGCGACGAGGGTCCGCTGGCCAATCCGGCGCACTTCCTCATCCTGTTCGGGCTCTTCGGCGTCTTCGCCGGCGGCGTCCTGGCCTGCGCGATGCCTCTCGACGAGAAGCCGGGGCCGGCGGCGGTGCGCTTCCTCGAGGGCTGGGACGTGCCCATCGGCGGCATCCTGCTGACCGCCGCCGGCTCCTACGCCCTGCTCGGCTTCCCGCTGGACGACGTGTGGCACCGCCTCTTCGGCCAGGACGTGACCTTGTGGGGTCCGACCCATCTCATGCTGATCGGCGGCGCCGGCCTCTCGCTGATCGGCCTGCTGGTCCTGGAGCAGGAGGGGCACGGCGGACTGTCCACCGACGACGGCGACCGCAAGGTGGGCAGCACCGCGCGCTACGTCCGCCAGGCGTCGGCGATGGGCGGGCTCCTCCTCGGCATGTCGGTCTTCCAGGGGGAGTACGACTTCGACGTCCCCCAGTTCCGCCTGGTCCTCGAGCCGCTGATGATCGCCGGGGCCGCAGGGATCGCCCTGGTCGCGGCGCGGCTGTTCATGGGCCGCGGGGGCGCGCTGGCGGCGACGGCGTTCTTCCTCGCCGTCCGGGGCGGCATCGCGCTGATCGTCGGCCCCGCCTTCGGCGAGATCGTGCCGACGTTCCCGCTGTACCTGGGCTCCGCGCTCCTCGTCGAGCTGCTGGCCCTCGCCCTGCCGCTGGTCCGGTGGCCGCTGGTCTTCGGCGCGGTCGCCGGGGTGGCGATCGGCACCCTCGGGCACCTCACCGAAGTCGGCTGGACGCAGATCACCTCGACCCTGTCATGGGGCGTCGACATCGCGGTCGAAGGAACGCTGATGGCGGTCGCCGGCGGGATCTCCGGCGGACTGCTCGGCGCGCTGCTCACCGTCGGCCTGCGCCGGCGGCTGCCGCGACCCGCCGCCGCCCGCACCGCCCTTGTCGGGTCGCTGGTGGTGCTCGGCGCGGCGGTGACCAACGGGCTGGTGGCCACGGTCCCCGACCGGCTGGACGCCACCTTCGGGATCGAGGACGTGCAGTCCGATCCGCGGACGGCGAACGTCCGCGTGCAGCTGGACCCGGCCGACTTCGTCGACGAGCCCTCGTGGGTGCAGATCACCTCGTGGCAGGGCGACGGCCTGGTCGTCACCCCGCTCGAGCGGACCGGCGAGGGCGCGTACCGGACGACCGGACCCGTGCCGGTGCACGGCACGTGGAAGACGCTGCTGCGGATCCACGACGGCCGCACCCTCACCGCGGTGCCGATCTACCTGTCGGCCGACGAGGCCATCGGCGCGGAGGAGGTGCACGCGCAGGACGGCGTCACCCGCAAGGCGGTGCCCGAGAAGGAGATCCTGCAGCGCGAGCTCAAGGACGACGCCCCCGGCTGGCTGTGGACGATCGCCAACCTGGTCGTCCTGTTCTGCACGCTCGTCCTGATCGCGGCCATCTCCTGGGGGGTCGGCCGCTACGCCCGCCTGGCCGGACGCCGCGAGCCCTGTCCAGACGTCCCGGCGGACGCGCCGGTCCGGATACCCACCGGACAGGCATGACCGCAGGGCTCCTCCGCCGCTCCGTCGTCGCTCCTGACGTCACGATCGGCTGGGCCGCCATCCCGGACGGGTGAGTTCCGCCCGTTCGGCTACAGGAGCGGCTGCGGTAGGCCGATGCGGAGATTGCCTGACAGGCGCCGCCGGGGTCCGCTACCCCGCCTGAGCGGAAGGACCGCTCCGTTGATCGCTGTCACCTGCCGGAACGGTGAGCACTTCTCGGTGGACCCCGACGCCATCGAGCGGGTGGAGACCGACCCGGACACCGTCATCCACCTCGTCGACGGCAGGAAGTACGTGGTCGCGGAGAGCTTC